>NZ_JBHVJC010000006.1:0-158516 GCF_042799315.1 Streptomyces sp. NPDC057702
ATAGGCCAGATATGGAAGCCTCGTGAGGGGTGGAGTTGACTGGTACTAATAGGCCGAGGGCTTGTCCTCAGTTGCTCGCGTTCACTGTGTTGTTCTGAAGTAACGACTGTGTCATGTGTCCGGTTGTTGTTTCGTAGTGTTTCGGTGGTTATTGCGTTAGGGAAACGCCCGGTCTCATTCCGAACCCGGAAGCTAAGCCTTTCAGCGCCGATGGTACTGCAGGGGGGACCCTGTGGGAGAGTAGGACGCCGCCGAACTCCTCTTGTCAGAAGAGCCTTGTTGAGACCCTGGTCTCGACAAGGCTCTTCTGCGTTGTGTTCCAGGCCACTCTGCGTTCATATTTACTGGGCACTATCCCGCGTATGGGGACTCCAGCGGATGAGCTGCGACACGAGTTGACGCGGGTGGGCGTACAGCCCGGCGACGAGGTGATCGTGCCCTCGTACGACGTGTGTGGGACCGCTCACGTGGTGCAGGCCGCCGGGGCGGAGCCAGTGTTCGCCGACATAGATCCGGTGACCTTCTGCCTCGCGCCGGGCGCCGTGGAAGCCGTGGTGAGCGACCGGACCGTCGCCGTCGTGGCCGTTCACACCTTCGGGCACCCGGCCGACATGGCCCGGCTCACCGAACTCGGGCGGCGGCGCGAGATCGCGGTCATCGGACACGGCATGCGCGCGGAGCCGGCCGCCGACATCGCGCGGCGCCAGGACCACGCCCGCTATCTGAGCGCGCGGCTCAAGGGCGTCCTCGCGCCCCAGCCGGCGCGGGCCGTCGCGCACGGGTTCCAGCGGTACGTGGTCCGCGTGCCGGGCAACGGCAGGCCGGATCGGGACGCGTTCGCGCGCGCTCTGCGGGCCCGCGGAATCGAGTGCGACATTCCCGTGCAGACCCCGGTGCACCGTAGTGCCGCCTTTCGCCGTGGCATCTGGCTCGCCGAGACCGAACGGGCCTCGGACGAGTCGCTGGCGCTGCCCGTCGCGGCCGGAATGTCCCGGCGCGAGTTGCAGCGCGTGGTGACCGCCTGCAACGCTCTCGGCGGACTGCTGAGCTCGGCGGTGTGAACCGGGTTCCGGCCTCGCTCACCATGGTCAAAAGCGCTCGTGAGTTCGGGTAAGCTTTTCTCCGTTGCCGCGCCCCAATAGCTCAGTCGGCAGAGCGTCTCCATGGTAAGGAGAAGGTCTACGGTTCGATTCCGTATTGGGGCTCAGAAAAGAGAAGGCCTCCACCTCGCGGTGGGGGCCTTCTCGTGTTTCCGGGCTCGGGACGGGCCGGATGTCCAACGGTTGGTCGCCCGGGTCAGAGGGCGTGGGTTTCGCGTGGGGGCTCGGGGACCCGCATCGCGAGAATGGCCATGTCGTCCGAGGCCGGCTGCGCGGCGAAACGCTCGACCGCGCGCAACACCCGGGCGGCGACCGCACCGGCCGTCAGGCCCGTACACGTGGTGAGGACGTCGATCAGGCCGTCGTCGCCGAGCATGCGGGTGCCCTCGCGGCGTTCGGTGACGCCGTCGGTCACGCACAGCAGCACGTCGCCGGGGTCCAGCGACACCGTCTGCTCGTACAGCTCCAGGTCGTCCATGACGCCGAGGAGCGGCTGTGGCTCCGCCGCGGCCTCCACGTCGCCGCTCTGCCGCAGCCGCAGGGGCAGCGGATGCCCGGCGCAGACCACCTTGAGGGTCGCGCTGCCGTCCTCCTGCGGCCACAACTCGCCGTAGAGCAGGGTCAGGAAGCGGCTACGAGCCCCCTCGTCGAGGATGGCGGCGTTCAGGCGCTCCAGCACGGCGGGGCCGCCGAAGCCCTCGCGAGCCAGCAGGCGCAGCGCGTGACGGGCCAGCCCGGTGACGGCGGCGGCCTCCGGGCCCGTGCCGCACACGTCGCCGATGGCGAAGCCGTAGGCGCCGTCGCGGATGGGGAAGAGGTCGTAGAAGTCGCCGCCGACCTCGTTGCCCTCCCCGGCCGCGCGGTAGATGACCTCCACTTCGACGCCCGGTACGTCGGGCAGCTCCGGGGGCAGCAGGCTGCGCTGGAGGGACTGGCTGATGGCGGTGCGTTCGGAGTACAGGCGGGCGTTGTCCAGGGCGAGGGCCGCGCGCCGGGAGAGGTCCTCGGCCAGCTCCAGGATCTCCTGGCGGAAGTGCTCGTCGGTGGGCTTGCCCAGGGTCAGCATGCCGATGACGCGGTTACGGGCCACCAGCGGCAGGACCACGGTCTCTCCGCCGACCGCGGAGGCGGTGGCCAGGGACGTGCCGGGCCCGGTGGCCGGGCGTACCGAGTCGCCGAGGCCGAGGCTGCGCAGCGAGGTGCGCAGCGCGGCGGCGTGAGCGGCCTCCGCCGGCGCGGTCCACACGCGGGCGCCGGGCGTGGTCACCGGCTCGGGCGGGTCGACCTTGGCCAGCAGTGCCTTGAGGCCGTCGATGCGGTCCTCGTCCTCGTGCAGGACGTACGACAGCTCGGGCTCGGACGCGGGGTCGGCGATGGTGTAGACGGCACACCAGGTGGCCAGGGTGGGGACCGTCATCTGGGCCATCAAGGCCAGCGTCTGGTCGCGGTCCAGGGTCCCGGCGAGCAGGTCGGACGCCTCGACCAGGAAGGAGAGCGAACCGCGACGCAGCCGCTCCAGCTCGGTCAGGCGGGCGGACTCGACGGCCAGGGCGATGCGGTCGGCGGCGAACTGGAGCCGCAGCGCCTCCTCGTTGCTGTACCGGCCGGGGGCCTCGGCGGCGACGCCGAGCGAGCCGGTCAGACGCCCCTCGACCTTGAGCGGGACCGTGACGACCGAGCGCATGCCGGTGTTGCTCAGCAGCGGCACGGCGCCGGGTACGGCGCTGAGGTCCTCGTGGACGGCGGGCATGCGGGCCGAGCCGTAGCGCCCCGAGCCGGCCTCGACGGGCACGCGGGCGAAGCGCTGGCGGGAGGAGGGCAGGCCGGTGGAGGCGCGGACCTCCAGTTCGGTCTCGTCGTCGGTGGCCAGCAGGAGGTAGGCGCTGTCGCCGTCGAGCATGTCCCGGGCCCGCTCCACGGTGCGCTGCAGCAGCCCGTCCAGGTCGTCCGGGGCCGGGGAGCCGATGAACACCTCGAACGCGTCGGTCGCGGTGCCCCGCTCGGAGGCGCTCTGGCGGTCGGAGGCGGCGGCGCGCAGCGGGGTCTGGAGGACGGCGCGCTCGTGGTCGCGCACGAGCAGGCAGACGGTGGAGGGGGCGCCGGCGGTGTCGCGGACGCGCAGGTGCGAGGCGTAGACGGGGATGACGCGGCCGTCGGCGCCCCGGATGCCGTACGAGCCCTCCCAGCGGGAGAGCTGGAGGGCCTCGACGATGCCGGTGCTGGTGCCGGGGGTGTGCGGCCAGGCCGCGAAGTCCGTGAGCTGCTTGCCGGTGACCTGCGCGGGGCCGAAGCCGAAGAGGTCCTGCGCGTCCTCGTTCCAGGAGCTGATGCCGCCCAGGTGATCGATCTGGATGACCGCGACCCGGACTCGGGCGTCGGTGACCGGCAGGGCGCCGATGGGCAGCGCGGGGCCGGCGGAGCGGGTGCCGGCGGGCCGGTCGGGCAGGTCGAGCTGGAACCAGACCTGCTTGTGCGTCGCCGTGTACTCCACGCCCCAACGGGAGGCGAGGGCGGCGCACAACAGGAGCCCGCGCCCGCCCTCGCGATCCGGGCTGCCGAAGTGGACGCCGGCGCTTTGGAGCGGAACCTCGCGCTCGGGGTAGCGATCGCCGACCTCGACGCGGACGCCGGTGTCGGTGCGCATGCACGCGACGTCGGCCGCCGTGCCGGCGTGGACGACCGCGTTGGTCACGAGTTCGCTGGTCAGGACCACGGCGTCGTCGACGACGTCGATGAACCCCCAGCCCTGGAGCGTGTCGCGGACGAAGGCGCGGGCGGAGGCGACCGAGCGGCCGACGGGGTCGAAGCTGGCGGCTGCCCGCGCGGTGATCACAGGTCTCCTCATACGTGTCTCGGCGATCTGCTCACCCATGTCGCAGCGCCCCTCCGATGCCCTAGCCGAATGCCAGGTTACTTACCTTCGCCGTGCGCGCGGATGCCGGTCGCCTGTGATTCCACCCCGAGCGCGTCCCCCACGGTGTGCGATGCTGCCGAACTGTTATGGCCTGGTTGGGCCATGGTGAAACACTGGGAAGGCTCAAAAGAGAGCCCGACGAGGACGGTCGACCCTGCGGGAGGCATACGGTGGAGTCTGGCGCAGCCGCGCGGGGCACGAACACGCGCGCAAAAAGCGGACGTACCCGTGCGAACGGGACGACCGAGGTGGATACGGCAGCCCTGAATCGGCTGCTGACGGCGCTGACCGCCATGCGGGACGGTAACTTCCGCAAGCGTCTGACGGTCTCGGGCGATGGCGTGATGTCCGAGATCGCCGCGGTGTTCAACGAGGTCGCCGACCGCAATCTGCAGCTCACCGGGGAGCTGGCGCGGGTGCGCCGGGTCGTCGGGCGGGAGGGGAAGCTCACCGAGCGGCTGGAGGCGGGCGCCTGCGAGGGCTCCTGGGCGGCGGCGATCGACGCCTCCAACGCCCTGGTCGACGATCTCGTCCGACCGGTGTCCGAGGTGGGGCGGGTGTTGTCCGCGGTCGCCGAGGGCGATCTCCAGCAGCGCATGGACCTGCGTTCGCGGGGCGCGGACGGGTCGGCGCACCCGCTGCGCGGTGAGTTCCTCAAGGTCGGGCGGACCGTCAACGGGCTCGTGGACCAGCTCTCGGCGTTCACCGACGAGGTCACGCGCGTGGCCAGCGAGGTCGGCACGGAGGGCAAGCTCGGCGGTCAGGCCCGGGTGCGCGGCATGTCGGGGTCGTGGAAGGACCTGACCGACTCCGTCAACACGATGGCCTCCCGGCTGACGGCCCAGGTGCGCGACATCGCGCTGGTGACCACGGCGGTCGCCAAGGGCGACCTGTCGCGCAAGGTCACGGTGCACGTGGCCGGGGAGATGCTGGAGCTGAAGAACACCGTCAACACGATGGTGGACCAGCTCTCGTCGTTCGCGTCCGAGGTGACGCGGGTGGCCCGTGAGGTGGGGACGGAAGGGGAGCTCGGCGGCCAGGCCAAGGTGCCGGGCGTGGCCGGGGTCTGGAAGGACCTGACGGACTCCGTCAACCTCATGGCGGGCAACCTGACCGCGCAGGTGCGCGGCATCGCCCAGGTGACCACGGCGGTGGCCAACGGTGACCTGTCGCAGAAGGTCACGGTGAGCGCGCGCGGGGAGATCGCCCAGCTCGCGGACACCATCAACACGATGACCGAGACGCTGCGTACCTTCGCGGGTGAGGTGACCCGGGTGGCCAGCGAGGTCGGCGCCGAGGGGGTGCTGGGCGGTCAGGCGCAGGTGCCGGGCGCGGCGGGGACCTGGAAGGACCTCACCGACTCGGTGAACACCGCCTTCCGCAACGTCACCACGCAGGTGCGGGACATCGCGCAGGTCACGACGGCGGTGGCCAACGGTGACCTGGGGCAGAAGGTCACCGTCGACGTGTACGGCGAGATGCTGGAGCTCAAGAACACCGTCAACACGATGGTCGACCAGCTCTCCTCGTTCGGCGCCGAGGTGACCCGGGTGGCCCGGGAAGTGGGCGTCGAGGGCGAGCTGGGCGGCCAGGCGCAGGTGCCGGGCGCGGCGGGGACCTGGAAGGACCTCACCGACTCGGTCAACACGGCCTTCCGTAACCTCACCGGCCAGGTCCGTAACATCGCGCAGGTCACGACGGCGGTGGCCAACGGCGACCTGTCGCAGAAGATCACGGTCGACGTCTCCGGCGAGATGCTCCAGCTCAAGAACACCGTGAACACCATGGTGGACCAGCTGTCGCTCTTCGCCGACCAGGTCACGCGGATGGCGCGGGACGTGGGTACCGAGGGGCGGCTCGGCGGGCAGGCCCAGGTGGACGGGGTGAGCGGCACCTGGAAGGAGCTGACGGACTCCGTCAACTTCATGGCCGGCAACCTGACGTCGCAGGTGCGCCAGATCGCCCAGGTGACCACGGCGGTGGCGCGCGGTGACCTCTCGCAGAAGATCGACGTGGACGCGCGCGGGGAGATCCTGGAGCTGAAGAACACCATCAACACGATGGTCGACCAGCTCTCGGCCTTCGCCGAGCAGGTGACGCGCGTGGCCCGTGAGGTGGGTACGGACGGCAGGCTGGGCGGCCAGGCGCAGGTGCCGGGCGTGGCCGGGGTCTGGCGTGACCTGACCGACTCGGTGAACGGGATGGCCGGGAACCTGACCGCGCAGGTCCGCAACATCGCGCAGGTGGCCACGGCGGTGGCGCGCGGCGATCTCTCGCAGAAGATCGACGTGGACGCGCGCGGGGAGATCCTGGAGCTGAAGAACACCCTGAACACGATGGTCGACCAGCTCTCCTCGTTCGCCGGGGAGGTCACGCGGGTGGCCCGCGAGGTCGGCACCGAGGGCCGGCTGGGTGGTCAGGCCGAGGTGCAGGGCGTCTCGGGCACGTGGAAGGACCTGACGCAGTCGGTCAACTTCATGGCGAACAACCTGACCTCCCAGGTCCGTAACATCGCCGAGGTGACCACCGCGGTCGCCGAGGGCGACCTGTCGAAGAAGATCACGGTGGACGCCAAGGGCGAGATCCTGGCGCTGGTTACCACGGTCAACACGATGGTGGACCAGCTCTCCTCCTTCGCCGACCAGGTCACCCGGGTGGCGCGCGAGGTGGGTACCGAGGGACAGCTCGGCGGCCAGGCGCGCGTACCGGGTGTGACCGGTATCTGGAAGGACCTGAGCAACAACGTCAACCTGATGGCCAACAACCTGACGATTCAGGTGCGCAACATCTCGCAGGTCTCGGCCGCGGTGGCCAACGGTGACCTGACCAAGAAGGTGACCGTCGAGGCGCGCGGCGAGGTCGCCCAGCTCGCCGACACGGTGAACACCATGGTCACGACGTTGTCCTCGTTCGCGGACGAGGTCACCCGGGTGGCCCGGGAGGTGGGCACCGAGGGTCGGCTCGGGGAGCAGGCACGGGTGCCCGGTGTGGCGGGGACGTGGAAGGACCTGACCGACTCGGTGAACGGGATGGCCGGGAACCTGACCGCGCAGGTCCGCAATATCGCGCAGGTGACCACCGCGATCGCCAAGGGTGACCTGACCAAGAAGATCGACATCGACGCGCGCGGCGAGATCCTGGAACTGAAGACGACCATCAACACGATGGTCGACCAGCTCTCCTCGTTCGCCGAGCAGGTGACGCGGGTGGCCCGCGAGGTGGGAACGGACGGGCAGCTCGGCGGCCAGGCCCGGGTGGACGGCGTCAGCGGCACCTGGCAGGACCTGACCGTCTCGGTGAACGAGATGGCCGGCAACCTCACCCGTCACGTACGGGCCATCGCCGAGGTGGCCACCGCCGTGACCCGCGGTGACCTCAGTCTCAAGATCGACGCTGACGCGGCGGGCGAGATCCTGGAACTCCAGGACAACATCAACACGATGATCGCCAACCTGCGCGAGACCACGCTGGCCAACAAGGAGCAGGACTGGCTCAAGGGCAACCTCGCCCGGATCTCCGGGCTCATGCAGGGCCGGCGGGACATGGAGGACGTGGCGCGGCTCATCATGAGCGAGCTGACGCCGGTCGTGACGGCCCAGCACGGGGCGTTCTTCCTGGCCACGCCCACCGGTGACGCCATCGACGCCACCCAGGACACCGCGGACGGGCCGGGCGCCGGCGCGTACGAGCTGCGGATGATCGGCGGGTACGGCTACGCCAAACACGACATGCCCACCACCTTCGAACCCGGCGACGGGCTGATCGGGACGGCCGCCGAGGAGAAGCGCACCATCCTGATCGAGAACGTCCCGGCCGGGTACCTCAAGATCGGCTCGGGTCTGGGGGAGGCGCCCCCGGCGCAGGTGATCGTGTTGCCGGTGCTCTTCGAGGGACAGGTGCTCGGCGTGATCGAGCTGGCCTCCTTCCAGCCGTTCACCCAGATCCAGAAGGACTTCCTCAACCAGATCGCCGAGATGATCGGCACCAGCGTCAACACCATCAGCGTCAACACCAAGACCGAGGTGCTGCTCAAGCAGTCGCAGGAGCTGACCGAGCAGCTGCGCGAGCGCTCGGCCGAACTGGAGAACCGGCAGAAGGCGCTCCAGTCCTCCAACGCCGAACTGGAGGAGAAGTCGGACCGGTTGGCGCGCCAGAACCGCGACATCGAGGTCAAGAACACCGAGATCGAGGAGGCCCGGCAGGTGCTGGAGGAGCGGGCCGGTCAGCTCGCGGTCTCGATGCGCTACAAGTCCGAGTTCCTGGCCAACATGTCGCACGAGTTGCGTACGCCGCTGAACTCGCTGCTCATCCTGGCCAAGCTGCTGGCCGACAACGCGGACGGCAACCTCTCCCCGAAGCAGGTGGAGTTCGCCGAGACCATCCACGGGGCCGGCTCCGACCTGCTCCAGCTCATCAACGACATCCTCGACCTGTCGAAGGTCGAGGCCGGCAAGATGGACGTGAGCCCCACACGGATCGCGGTGGTCCAGCTCGTGGACTACGTGGAGGCCACCTTCCGCCCGCTCACCGCCGAGAAGGGCCTGGACTTCTCGGTGCGGGTCTCGCCGGAGCTGCCCGCCACGCTCAACACCGACGAGCAGCGCCTGCTCCAGGTGCTGCGCAACCTGCTCTCCAACGCGGTGAAGTTCACCGACAGCGGGGCGGTGGAGCTGGTCATCAGGTCGGCCGGCGCGGAGGTGCCCGACGCCATCCGGGAGCAGCTCCTGGAGCACGGGGCGCTGCGTGACGCCGACGCCGAGATGATCGCCTTCTCCGTGACCGACACCGGCATCGGCATCGCCGCCAGCAAGATGCGGGTCATCTTCGAGGCGTTCAAGCAGGCGGACGGCACGACCAGCCGCAAGTACGGCGGCACCGGCCTCGGACTGTCCATCAGCCGGGAGATCGCCAGGCTGCTCGGCGGCGAGATCCACGCCGACAGCCAGCCCAGCCGAGGCTCCACGTTCACCCTCTACCTGCCGCTGCACCCGGGCGAGCTGCCGCCACAGGGCTACCCGGAGCCGGCGGCCAGCGACATCGCCGCGCTGCCCGCCGAGGTCGCCGCGCCGCTGGCGCTGGAGGCACCGGCCAGCGACGCCGACGTGCCGGGCGAGCAGGGCGCCCAGCGGCCGGCGGGCTCGGCCGGGGACCCGGAGCGGCGCGCGACGGCGCGCCGGGGCGAGCCCGCACAGGCGTCGCGGGGGGCGGATCGGGGCGTGAGGTCGCGGTCACCGCGCCTGGCGCGCGGGGGCGCGAGCCGGCCACCGGCGGAGCCGTGGCTGCTCTCCGGACAGGACCTGGTGGCCGACCCGGGGGGCGGCAACGGGTTCGACGGCGAGAAGGTCCTCATCGTGGACGACGACATCCGCAACGTCTTCGCGCTGACCAGCGTGCTGGAACAGCACGGGCTCCAGGTGCTGTACGCGGAGAACGGGCGCGAGGGCATCGAGGTCCTGGAGCAGCACGACGACGTGGTGCTGGTCCTGATGGACATCATGATGCCCGAGATGGACGGGTACGCCACGACGGCGGCGATCCGTCGGATGCCGCAGTTCGCCGGTCTGCCCATCGTCGCGCTGACCGCGAAGGCGATGAAGGGCGACCGGGAGAAGAGCATCGAGGCCGGTGCGTCCGATTACGTCACGAAGCCGGTGGACACCGATCACTTGCTGACGGTGATGAAGCACTGGATGCGTGTGGAGTGACGGAGAGTACGCGGTAGGGGGCGGCTCCCCGCCGGTTCGTTGACGGACCGTGGCCACATGCGTGGGGAAACGCGGCATTCGGGGAACCTTCTCGTCCTCCGCCGCGTTTCCGCTATGTGCACAGTGACATCGTGGTGACAGGGTGTGGCGAACCGCGGGGTGCGGCTACCATGACCGGCACAAGGGCGGGCGGCGTAAGGGAGTCGTCCCCTGGGGCGGCGCCCGGTGCATCCCCCGGCACTTCGAGCTGGGGGGACCCCATGCCGGGGCGAGGAGGGCGAGGCATGGTGCAGAAGGCCAAGATCCTCCTGGTCGATGACCGGCCGGAGAATCTGCTGGCGTTGGAGGCCATTCTCTCCGCGCTGGACCAGACGCTGGTGCGGGCATCGTCCGGGGAGGAAGCGCTCAAGGCGCTGTTGACGGACGACTTCGCGGTCATCCTGCTGGACGTTCAGATGCCCGGGATGGACGGCTTCGAGACGGCGGCGCACATCAAGCGTCGGGAGCGGACCCGGGACATCCCGATCATCTTCCTCACGGCGATCAACCACGGTCCGCACCACACCTTCCGTGGGTACGCGGCGGGCGCCGTGGACTACATCTCCAAGCCCTTCGATCCGTGGGTGCTGCGCGCGAAGGTCTCGGTCTTCGTCGAGCTGTACATGAAGAACTGTCAGCTGCGTGAGCAGGCGGCCCTGCTGCGGCTCCAGTTGGAGGGCGGCCAGCCGGTCGCCGAGGCCAAGGAGCCGGTGGGCCTGCTCGCCGAGCTCTCCGCGCGGCTGGCGGCCGTCGAGGAGCAGGCCGAGGCGCTGTCCAAGCAGCTCGACGAGTCGGCGGACGCGGCGGCCGTGGCCACGGCCGCCCACCTGGAGCGCAAGCTCACCGGGCTGCGCAGAGCGCTGGACGCCCTGGAGCCGGGCACGGGCAACGGCGCCAGCGCCCTGCCCTCCCCGAGCTGAGCGAGCGACACCCGCCCGGCGCCGTACGCACCGGTCCGGCCTCGCCCACCCGGCGCGCGGCCCGTGGCGTAGAGCGCCTCGCCCGGTGCCCGTCGCCGACACGCCCGCACGCGGCGTAGTCGTCAGGGCGCGTCCCGGCCCCTCGGCGCGCGAGGCCACCTCGGCCGCGCTGTCGCACGCGGCCCCGGGCGAAGTGTGGGAATCCGGCGCGCCGGCCGGCCACCTCGCGTGCGCGCGGAGCACGCAGGAGCTGGCCTCCCCTCAGCTTCGGCCCGCCACGCCGGCTCTGACGCTCCCTCGCCGCCGACCCCCAGGTGCCGCTCCGCCGCCCGGGGCCACCCCGACCCGCCGTCCGGCCCGCTCCGTCGTCCGACGCCCCATCCGTCGCAGGCGAAACCACGGGCGTGCGTGCCCCATACGGCCGACGCGGGTAATCTCGGCGCATGGCTTCTCGTACGTCCGGCAAGGGTTCCCCGAGCGCGGCGGGCACCTCGAAGCAGCCCGCCGGACGCGCCGCGGGAGCCGCGAAGAAGGCGGCTGCCAAACCCGCGAAGAAGGCCGCGCCCAAGAAGGCGCCGGCCAGGAAGTCCACCGCGCCCGCCAAGAAGGCCGCGGCCAAGAAGGTCGCGCCCAAGCCGGCGCCCGCCAACGGACTGCTGCGCATGCTGCGCGCGATCTGGCGGGGGCTGGCGCGCACGGTGGGGGCGATGTTCCGGGGGATAGGGCAGGGCGCGCGCGGCCTCGATCCGGCGCACCGCAAGGACGGGCTGGCGCTGCTGCTGTTCGGGGTGGCGCTCGTGGTGGCGGCGGGCACCTGGTCGAATCTGGACGGGCCGGTCGGCGACCTCGTCGAGATGCTGGTGACGGTCACGTTCGGGCGCCTGGACCTGGTGGTGCCGCTGCTGTTCGCGGTCATGGCCATGCGGCTGTTCCGGCATCCGGAGAAGCCCGAGGCCAACGGGCGCATCGTGATCGGCCTCTCGGCGCTGGTCCTGGGCATCCTGGGACAGGTGCACATCGCGTGCGGCGCGCCGGGCCGGGACGAGGGCACCGAGGCCATGCAGGACGCCGGCGGGCTGATCGGCTGGGCCGCGTCGAAACCGCTGATCTTCACGGTGCGCGAGGCGCTCGCCGTGGCGCTGCTGGTGCTCATCACGATCTTCGGCCTGCTCGTGGTCACCGCGACGCCGGTGAACACGATCCCGCAGCGGGTGCGGCAGCTCATGGTCCGGCTCGGCCTCATCGAGGACCCCGGACCGGGCGCCCACGAGCGGTTCGACCACGCCGAGGGCTTCGACGACGAGGAGTACGACCAGGAGTGGCGGCAGGCGCCCGCGCGGCGCTCGCGGCGGGCGGCGCGCGAGGACGAGGAGGGCGCCTTCGCGGCCGACCCGGAGCGCGCGGAGGAGGTCGCGCTCAGCAAGCGGCGCAAGCCGCGCCGAGCCGCCGCCGTCGCGGACACCGACGCGGTGGAGCCGCCGCAGAGCAGGCCGATGGACGCTGTGGACGTCGCGGCCGCGGCCGCCGCCGCGCTGGACGGGGCGGTGCTGCACGGGGTGCAGCCCTCACCGTTGGTCGCCGGGCTCAGCAGCGGCATCAGTACGGACTCCGGTGCGGACCTGCCGGCCGCGCGGGGCGCCGGCGGCAAGGGCGCCGGCCGAGCGAGCGGGGTCGGGCAGTCGGGCCAGGCCGTGGAGCAGGTGCCCGACCTGACCCGGGCCACGCCCGAACCGACCGACCTGCCCGACCGTCCGGGGGGTCTTCAGCCGCGGGCCGAGCAGTTGCAGCTCTCGGGCGACATCACCTACGCGCTGCCCTCGCTGGACCTGCTGGAGCGGGGCGGCCCCGGCAAGACGCGCAGCGCGGCCAACGACGCCGTGGTGACGTCGCTGACGACGGTGTTCACCGAGTTCAAGGTGGACGCGTCGGTCACCGGCTTCACCCGTGGCCCCACGGTCACCCGCTACGAGGTGGAGCTCGGTCCGGCCGTCAAGGTCGAGCGGATCACGGCGCTGACCAAGAACATCGCGTACGCCGTCGCCAGCCCCGACGTGCGCATCATCAGCCCCATCCCCGGCAAGTCCGCGGTCGGCATCGAGATCCCCAACACCGACCGCGAGATGGTCAACGTCGGTGACGTGCTGCGACTGGCCGACTCCGCCGGGGACGATCACCCGATGCTGGTGGCGCTCGGCAAGGACGTCGAGGGCGGCTACGTCATGGCCAACCTGGCGAAGATGCCGCACGTGCTGGTGGCGGGCGCGACCGGCTCCGGCAAGTCCTCGTGCATCAACTGTCTGATCACCTCGATCATGATGCGGGCCACGCCGGAGGACGTGCGGATGGTGTTGGTGGACCCCAAGCGCGTCGAGCTGACCGCGTACGAGGGCATCCCGCACCTGATCACGCCGATCATCACCAACCCGAAGCGGGCGGCCGAGGCGCTGCAGTGGGTGGTGCGCGAGATGGACCTGCGCTACGACGACCTGGCCGCGTACGGCTTCCGGCACATCGACGACTTCAACGCCGCGGTGCGCTCGGGCAAGGTCAGCCCGCCGGACGGCAGCGAGCGCGAGCTGACGCCCTACCCGTACCTGCTGGTCATCGTGGACGAGCTGGCCGACCTGATGATGGTGGCGCCGCGCGACGTGGAGGACGCGATCGTGCGCATCACCCAGCTCGCGCGGGCGGCGGGCATCCACCTGGTGCTGGCTACCCAGCGGCCGTCGGTGGACGTCGTCACCGGTCTGATCAAGGCGAACGTGCCCTCGCGTCTGGCGTTCGCCACCTCCTCGCTGGCCGACAGCCGGGTCATCCTCGACCAGCCCGGCGCGGAGAAGCTCATCGGCAAGGGCGACGGGCTGTTCCTGCCGATGGGGGCGAACAAGCCGACCCGGATGCAGGGCGCCTTCGTCACGGAGGAGGAGGTGAGCGCCGTCGTCCAGCACTGCAAGGACCAGATGGCGCCGGTCTTTAGGGATGACGTGACCGTGGGCACGGCCAAGAAGAAGGAGATCGACGAGGACATCGGCGACGATCTCGACCTGCTGTGCCAGGCCGCCGAACTGGTGGTCTCCACACAGTTCGGCTCCACCTCGATGTTGCAGCGCAAGCTGCGGGTGGGCTTCGCGAAGGCGGGTCGGCTGATGGACCTGATGGAGTCGCGGAACATCGTGGGCCCCAGCGAGGGCTCCAAGGCGCGCGACGTACTCGTCAAACCGGATGAACTGGACGGAGTGCTGGCGGTGATCCGTGGCGAGGAACACTCGTCATGAGGTTGCGGGCAACCGTTTCCTCTGCTGATACGTCAAGTTGAGGGGGGTGCCGGAAACTCCGCACCGTCGGGACCCGTGCGGCCATTCCGATGGCGTACAAAGTCCGGCCTCCCGCTTGCCCGACCCTTTCGTACCACCCCTAGACTGAACATCCAGCAGGTGGCTACACGCTCGAAAGGCACCCTCGTGTCCATCGGCAACTCCCCCGCAGACGACCGCCCTTCCATCGGACGCGTCCTCCAGCAGGCCCGCATCGGCGCCAAACTGACCGTCGACGAGGTCAGCACCGCCACCCGGGTGCGCATTCCCATCGTGCACGGCATCGAGCAGGACGACTTCTCGCGCTGTGGTGGCGACGTCTACGCCAGGGGGCACATCCGTTCGCTCGCGCGTGCCGTCGGCGTCGACCCGGGCCCGCTGGTCGCCCAGTACGACGAGGAACACGGCGGTCGACCCGAGCCCACCGCCGCCGCGCCGCTCTTCGAGGCCGAGCGCATCCGCTCTGAGCCGCGCCGCCCGAACTGGACCGCGGCGATGGTCGCCGCGATCGTGGCCGTCGTCGGGTTCGTCGGCTTCACGCTGTTCAGCGGGGGCGACGACGGGGCGGGCAGCACCGCGGCCGACGCCACCAAGCCGGCTCCCTCGGGTGACAAGCCCACCCCGACCAAGCCGGCCGACCCCAAGCCCGACCCGTCCGAGAGCGCCGTGGCCGGGGTGCCCGCCAACAAGGTCACGGTCAAGCTCACCGCCGCCGACCGGCAGGCGTGGATCTCCGCCAAGGACCACAACGGGCGGCTGCTGCACGTCGGCGTGCTGGAGCGGGGTGTCTCCAAGACGTTCACCGACGCCAAGCGGATCGACCTGGTGCTCGGTGACGCCGGCGCCGTCAAGCTCTTCGTCAACGGCAAGGAGGTCAGGGACGTCGGCGAGGACGGCCAGGTCCAGCGCCTGAGCTACACCAAGGGAGACCCCGAGGCGGGCTGATCCGGCGGGGTTCGTTTCCGGCATACCCGGAATCGGGGCGAACGGACGCCGCCCCGCGCACATCGGGTGGGTGTCCCGGGTGCCCTTGGCGCGGGGGCAGGCGCCGGAACAAAGTAGTCTGAGCGTATGCCCGAACGCCGTACCGTCGCTCTCGTCACTCTTGGCTGCGCCCGTAACGAGGTGGACTCGGAGGAGCTCGCAGGCCGCTTGGCGGCGGATGGCTGGGAGCTCGTCGAGGAAGCCGCCGAAGCCGATGTCGCCGTCGTCAACACCTGCGGATTCGTCGAAGCCGCCAAGAAGGACTCGGTTGACGCCCTCCTGGAAGCCAACGACCTGAAGGACCACGGCCGCACCCAGGCCGTCGTCGCGGTCGGCTGCATGGCCGAGAGATACGGAAAAGAGCTGGCCGACGCGCTGCCGGAGGCCGACGGCGTACTCGGGTTCGACGACTACGCCGACATCTCCGACCGCCTGCGCACCATCCTGTCCGGCGGCGTCCACGCCTCGCACACCCCCCGCGACCGGCGCAAGCTGCTGCCGATCAGCCCCGCCGAGCGACAGGGCGCCGGGGTCGCGCTGCCCGGACACGGCGCCACCGGAGCCCTAGGCGAGGCGGGACCCCAGGCCGACCTGGCGGACCTGCCCGCGGGCGTGGCCCCCGCCTCCGGGCCGCGCGCCCCCCTCCGCCGCCGCCTGGGCACCAGCCCGGTGGCCTCGGTGAAGCTCGCCTCCGGCTGCGACCGGCGCTGCTCCTTCTGCGCCATCCCCTCCTTCCGTGGCTCGTTCATCTCCCGCCGCCCCGCCGACGTGCTCACCGAGACCCGCTGGCTCGGCGAGCAGGGCGTGAAGGAGATCATGCTGGTCTCCGAGAACAACACCTCCTACGGCAAGGACCTCGGCGACATCCGGCTGCTGGAGACGCTGCTGCCCGAGCTCGCCGCGGTGGACGGCATCGAGCGGGTGCGGGTGAGCTACCTCCAGCCCGCCGAGCTGCGGCCCGGCCTGGTCGACGTCCTCACCTCCACCGACAAGGTCGCGCCCTACTTCGACCTCTCCTTCCAGCACTCCGCGCCCGACGTGCTGCGCGCCATGCGCCGGTTCGGCGACACGGACCGCTTCCTGGAGCTGCTCGGCCAGATCCGGGCCAAGGACCCGCAGGCCGGCGCGCGCTCCAACTTCATCGTCGGCTTCCCCGGCGAGAGCGAGGCCGACCTGGCGGAGCTGGAGCGCTTCATCACCGAGGCCCGCCTGGATGCCATCGGCGTCTTCGGGTACTCGGACGAGGACGGCACCGAGGCGGCCACCTACGACGACAAGCTCGACCCCGAGGTGGTCGCCGAGCGCCTGGAGCACATCTCGCGGCTGGCCGAGGAACTGACGGCGCAGCGCGCCGAGGAGCGCCTGGGCGAGACCGTCCGCGTGCTCGTGGACCGGATCGACGAGCACGACGGCACCGTGGGTCGCGGCGCGCACCAGGCGCCGGAGACCGACGGTCAGACGACCCTGCTCACCGACCGGGAGCTGGTGCCCGGCCAACTGGTGGAGGCCAAGGTGGTCGCGACGGAGGGTGTGGACCTCGTCGCCGAGCCATTGGCCGACGCGTGTTCCGAGGGGGCGGCCAGATGACCGGAGTCCCAGCCTCCGCAACGGGAGGCGCTCGCGCGGCGACGCTCTCCGTCCGCACCGCCGGGCTGTGGAACATCGCCAACATCCTGACCATGGTGCGGCTGGTCCTGGTGCCCGGCTTCGTGCTGCTCATGCTGCACGGCGACGGGTACGACCCGGCCTGGCGCTCCTTCGCCTGGGCGGCGTTCTCGGTGGCGATGATCACCGATCTGTTCGACGGGCAGCTCGCGCGGCGCTACAACCTGGTCACCGACTTCGGGAAGATCGCCGACCCGATAGCGGACAAGGCGATCATGGGCGCGGCGCTGATCTGCCTGTCGGTGCTGTCCGACCTGCCGTGGTGGGTCACCGGCGTGATCCTCTTCCGGGAGATCGGCATCACCCTGATGCGCTTCTGGGTGATCAAGCACGGTGTCATTCCGGCCAGCCGCGGCGGCAAGATGAAGACGCTGGCGCAGGGCACGGCCGTGGGCATGTACATCCTCGCGCTGACCGGCCCGCTGGCCACGCTGCGCTTCTGGGTGATGGCACTGGCCGTGCTGCTCACCGTGGTGACCGGCCTGGACTACGTACGCCAGGCCGTCGTGTTGCGTCGCGCGGGCCTGGCGGCCGAGCGCGCGCGGACGCGGTCGGGGGCGGACCGGGAGACGGTGCGGTGAACCGCGCGGCAAGCCGACCGTGATGATCGCCCGGGGCGGTGACCGCGGTGAGCCAGGCGCGTACGGCGGGCGGTGGGACCTCCACCGCCCGCCGCGCTGTGAAGGGGGAGGGGATCGCTGTGACTGAGGGGGACGCGACGCCGGAGGGGAGCGCGCCACCCGAGGGCGTCGCTCCCGGCGGCGGGGGGTCGTCCGGAGGCGCCGGTGGCGCGGCCGTGGACGGCCCGCGACCGGCGGTGCCCGCGGCCGAGGTGCTGGCCACGCTCGCGGCCCGGGGGCAGAGCGTGGCGGTGGCCGAATCGCTCACCGGTGGGCTGCTCGCCGCGGCCCTGACCGAGGTGCCCGGGGCGTCGCGCTGTTTCCGGGGTGCGATCACGGCCTACGCCACCGAGGTGAAGGCCGCCGTGTTGGGAGTGGACGCGGGGCTGCTGGCCGCGCGGGGAGCGGTGGACGCGGAGGTCGCGGCCCAGATGGCGCGGGGCGTACGGCGCGTCGTCGGCGCCGACTGGGCGCTCGCCACCACCGGCGTCGCCGGGCCCACGCCCCAGGACGGCCAGCCGGTTGGCACCGTCCACATCGCGGTCGCCGGCCCCGACGGGGCGTCGGCGGCGCGGTGTCTCGGGTTGGCTGGAACGCGTGCCGAGATTCGGGCACGCAGCGTCACATCCGCCCTGGAACTGCTGCAGAGCGAATTGATCGAGAATGCGAGGGCACAGGATACGGAACAGGGCGGGGGCATTTGATGTTTGCAGCCCTGAGTGAACACGACATCGCCCCCCGCACGGGCGGAGCCCGAGGCGGTACGGTGGGGCGAGAAGGAACCGGATACGCGGTCCGAGGAGGGAGCCAGCGATGATTCTGCTCCGTCGCCTGCTGGGTGACGTGCTGCGCCGACAGCGTCAGCGCCAGGGCCGGACGCTGCGCGAGGTCTCCTCGTCCGCCCGGGTGTCCCTGGGGTATCTCTCAGAGGTCGAACGAGGACAGAAGGAAGCGTCCTCCGAACTGCTCTCCGCCATCTGTGACGCCTTGGACGTACGGATGTCCCAGGTGATGCGCGAGGTGAGCGACGAGCTGGCGCTGGCCGAGCTCGCGCGGTCCGCCGCGGCGAGCGAGCCCGTGCCGCCGATGCGGCCACGTCTGAACTCCGTTTCGGTGACGTCCGTTCCCGAGGAACGCGTGACCATCAAGGCGCCCACCGAGGCCGTCAACGTGGTCGCCGCCTAGAGGGCCGTCCGTCGGCCGCGCGGTCGCCGCGCACCCGCTGTTCCGTAAGCCCCGTCCGGATCGCCGGACGGGGCTTACGGCGTTCCGCCTCGCGGGCGGGGTGTGGCGCCACGGGGTGGTGGGGCGGGTGTGTGGCAGCGGAGGGGGCGGGTAGACGGGCGTTCCGTTGAAAGAACGGCTCATCGAGGCCATATGCGGCGTATGTCTGGGTACGCGGGAGTGTGGCAGGGTGAGGGAAGGGACCTATCCGTCAAACAGGAGGAATACATGACTGTCGTCAAGAGCTCGTTGCCCGAGACGGACCGCAAGACCGTTGGTGACGCGTTGCAGGGCGCGCTGGTGGACCTGGTGGATCTGTCCCTGGTCGCCAAGCAGGTGCACTGGAACGTGGTGGGCCCCCGGTTCCGCTCCATCCACCTCCAGCTCGACGAGGTGGTGGACACCGCGCGCACGCACACCGACACGGTGGCCGAGCGCGCCTCGGCGATCGGCGTGAGCCCCGACGGCCGGGCGGAGACCGTCGCCAAGACGAGCGGCATCGACACCGTGAAGGACGGTTGGATCAAGGACACCGAGGCCGTGCAGGTCCTGGTGGGGGCGCTGAACGCGGTCATCGCCCGGATGCGCGAGCGCATCGCGGCGACCGACAAGCCGGACCCGGTCTCGCAGGACATCCTGATCGCCGTGACCGCCGACCTGGAGAAGCACGCGTGGATGTTCCAGGCGGAAGCGGGCTGAGCGGGTCGCGTCCAGCCGACTCCGCTGGTCGGCTCGCGTCCGCCGGTCCCCGCGCTGGGGCGAGAGTCCCGGGCGGCGGCCGATGGCCCACTCGACGGGTGGGTGCCGCCCGGGCCGCACCGTCGCCGGTACGGCGTACGTCACGAGGGGTGGGCCGGTGAGGCCCGCGTCCGGCACCGACCGAGGCGTGCGCTCCGCGTGTGATGGGAGAGCGTTGGTGTGGCGGAGGTGACGGGTACGCGACGGTGGGCACATGCCCCGCCCGTACACCGGGCCCCGTGCTCCGCCCCGTGCTCGCTGTGAACCGAAGGCCCCGGTACCGCTCCGTAGCGGTGCCGGGGCCGGCGTGCGTGCGCGAGGAGGCACGGGCGGGCAGGCCCCTCGGGCGAGGGAGCGGGCCGCGCTGACGGGCCGGCGCCGTGTCGGCGGGAGCACGTGATGACGCGGGCAAGGTGATGGGCGGGACGGGGGCCCGGGTGGGGGAACGGCGCGCGGTTTCCGCATGGGACGGGGCCTTCGCGCGAGTGGGTGGCGCCCGTCGGGCGAGTGCGGGCTCTGTGCGGGTGTGGGGCGTCTGGGGGAGCGCGGGGCTTACGGGGTGCGGGTCTGTGAGGGTGCCGTGTGGTGCGGTGTCGTGGGTTCGTTGTGGATGCGGTGGGTGGGGCGGCGGGGGAGACTGGCGCGACAGGACCAGTACGGGAGCGGGACGGGGCGTGGGCCCCGAGCCCGCCGGCGGAAGGTGTCCCGCATGCGAGACGAGGCGATACGCGCCCGACAGGAGCATCCGGCGGCGCGGCCGTACGGGGGATGCCTGACGACGGCCGGTGGCAGCCGGGGGAGCGGGGGCAGTGGGGCGGCGCGGCGGGCGTACGACGCGCTCCCGGGGCGCCGGCATCATCCGTCGGGGAGACAGCGCGGGATCGGGGAGTCGGCGCCGGCCGACGGTGCGTGACCTCGGGCGGCGCGTGGTCGCGCTGCTGCTGAGCGGGGCGTGGGGCTGCGCCGCACTGCACACGGCCGCCGGGCCCGCTTCGACGGGGCCGGTCGAGGCGCTGCTGGTCGCGGGCGGGTGGGGCCTGAGCCTGCTGCCGGTGCACTGTGCTTCGGTGGCCGACCGGTGTGCTTCGGTGGCCGACCGGCGCGGGGGTGGTCAGTCGCGACGGGCGTTTGGCGCCAGGGGGTTCCGCACGATGATGTCGGCCCCAGCGGTGCCACCCACGGAGCCGTCCGTGGAGCTGCCGGTGGAGCCGCCAGGGCAGCCGGCACGGCACGGGGAGGCGGCGGACTTCGTGCGTGGTGGCGCGCGGGTGGATGGTGCGGGTGGTGGGCGAGGCCGCTGGCGGTCGGCGCGCGGGCGTGCGCGGGGTGCGCGGCGGCCCTTCGGGTAGCGGCCGGCGGCGGCACGGGCGCGAGGGGTCTGCCGGGGTGGCCGTGTGCGCGGTGGCGGGCGGCGGCGCTTGGGGTGCCGAGCTTGTGGTGGTCGACGTGCGAGGGGATCGAGGGGTTGGGCTCGTGCGGGTTGGCGGGTTGGCGGGTTGAGGGGTGGGGGCGGTGGGGCCTGGGCTCATCGGTTGTGAGAGGAGGGAGTACGCGGGGCTGCCGTGGAGGCGTGGGCTGGTGGGGATGTGGTGCGGGTGGCCGGCGGGGCGCGGTGGCGGTGGCACGAGGCGGGCATGCCGGCACGCGGTGCGTCGGTGGGCTGGCTGGGTGGCTCCGTCGCCTCGGCCCGGTCCGGCCCGGGGCGGTTGGTGACGGGGCGGGGTGTGGGTGCTGGGGCTTCACCGTGTGGGTTCGGGGGCGGGGCCCGGCTGGCAGCGGGGGCACCAGTAGGTGATACGGGGCACGGCGCCGTCGGAGGCGCGGGGGTCGCCCTGTTCGGCCGCGCGGAGCAGGGTGCCGCAGCGCAGACAGGGGCGGCCCGCGCGGCCGTAGACCCAGAGCCGGCGGTCGGGGTGGTGCTCGGCGGTGGTGATCCGGGCGGGGCGTGACTTGTTGACCTCCAGCAGCTTCTTGGCCAGCGTCATCAGTCGTTGACCGGCGGACGCGTCGAGGTCGGCCACCGGCAGCCACGGGCTCACCCGGAGCAGGAAGCACAGCTCCGCCTTGTACACGTTGCCGATGCCCGCCAGGTTGCGCTGGTCGAGCAGGGCCTCGCCGAGTGGGCGGTGCGGTGTGGCGAGCACGCGCCGCAGGGCCTCGTCCGGGTCCCAGTCCGGGCCCAGCAGGTCGGGGCCGAGGTGGCCGACCACAGTGTCCTCGTCGGCGGTGGCCAGCAGGGCGAGGACGGGCAACCGGTAGCCGACGGCGGTACGGTCGGCCACTCCGAGCACCGCCCTGATCTGGTGCCCCGGGCCGCCCCGCCAGCGCTCCGTGGGGTCGTAGACGTGCCAGGCACCGTCCATCCGCAGGTGCGAATGGAGCGTGAGGCCCCCTTCGACGCGGGCCAGCAGGTGTTTGCCGCGCGGTACGACCTCGCGCACGTGCCGGCCTGTGAGGTCGGTCTCGGGCAGCCGGGGCCGTCGCTGTCCGCGCGCGTCGGGGCGCTGACTGGCACCGGTCGGCGCGCGCAGCTCCCAACGGGTCAGCGGCTTGCCGGCCAGCGCGGCGTGCAGGCGGTGCGCGGTGCGCCAGACGGTGTCTCCCTCGGGCATGAGCCCATGATGCCGCCACGGTGCGGGCGCCGACGCGGCCGGGCGGTGTGTGGACCGGGGCCAGCGGGGTGTGGATGCCAGCGGTGACACCTGGCCCAGGACCGTCGGGCGCGCGCCGCCGGCGCGTCGTACCGTGTGCCCCGCGTCCTTCTCGGGCGACGGTTCGTCGCGACGGGCCTCCTGGCTCCTTCGTGAGGTGAGCGGCGGCCGTACGCCGTGGGCGGGCGTGAGCGCGCGGACGGCATGTGCCGGGCGCGGCTCACGGGGCGCGGGCCGTCGGTGTCGCGCCAGGTACTCGCACGGGCCGCGCCGGCCCGAACCCGGTGTGCGTCCGGACGGGGGCGCCTTCGCGTGAGTGGGCCGGCCGTGAGGTGCCTGCCCCCGCGTACGCCCACGGATGGTTCTGGATCGGGGGTACGGGTGGGCGGGGGCGCGCACCGGGCGGGCCGGGTCCGGCGCATGCGCACGGGTCGGCGGTACGGCGCGGCGCGCAGGGCGCCTGGCCTACGGCGAGGCCGCCGTCGGGCGGCCTCGCCGGCGCCCGGGATACGTGGTGGCCGGTGCTCCGGACGCGTGGTGCTGGCCGCATCGACGTGGGGCCGTCGCCTGGCCCCGTGCTTGCCCCGCTCCGCCTGGCGCCCGTGTCGGCTTCGTGTCCGCTTCCGCCCCCGTGCCCGCTCCCGATCCCGCTCCGTGCTCGTTTCCGAGGCGGTCCGGCGTGCGCGGTCGGGGCCGGGAGCGGGGGCCCGGGGGCCGAGGGGCGGCACGCCGAGTGGGCCGCGTCGGTCGACCCGGGGGTGCGTGGGGCAGCGAACATCGGCGGACGCGGGGCAGCGGCGGGCGCGCGCCTCACCCCATGTCGAGACGTCCCGCGTACCGGGGCGGCCCGTGCCGAGGTAGCGCGTGCGGAGCCGTCCGCTGTCCCCCACCCCTGGCCGAAGTGGCACGCGGCGCCACGCCGTTCGCGGAACGGCGCCCACGGGCAGAGGTCGCGCCCGGCGGCGGGGCCGTCCCCGCTCGCCGGGGACGCGGCCACAGGTGAGGGCGATCGGTCGCCCTGTGGGGGCCGCCGCCCCGCGGGCCCTCCGGTCGCCGACGCCTTCGGGCCGGTCGGGCGGCGCGAGGCACGCGACGGTCAGCGTGGGGAGCGCAGGCGCAGCCCTCGGGGCGTGGCGTGGAAGCCGGCGGCCTCCAGCGCGGCCCCGAACGGCGAGGTCAGCGCGGTGACGCCGTTGACCCGTTCCACCGTGATGGTGCCCAGCGCGCCGGCGCGGGCCGCGGCGGCCAGGGCTTCGAACGCCGGTATCAGCCGGGGGTCGGCGTTCGCCGCGAGATCGTCGGGCGACGCCTCCGCCGCGCGCGGGGGTGGAGCGGAGCGCTCGGGGGAGGGCGCGGGGGCGTCGGCCGTGGTGGGCCACGCGAGGAGGGTCTTGCCGCCGCGCTCCAGGTAGAGCACCAGCGCGCCGTCGACCAGGACGACCATCGAGCCGGCCTTGCGGCCCGGCTTGTGCGTGGCGCCGGGGGGCGGGTCGGGCCAGCCGAGCGCGGCACCGTACGCGTTGGCGGGGTCGGCGGCGGCGAGGACCAGGGCCCGTGGCGCGGCACCCGCCCCCGTTGCGCGCCCCCTGGCGTCGCCGAAGTCCTGACGGAAGGCCGGGTCCAGGGCCGCCCCCTCCGCGCGATCGCGCGCTGTGCCGACCGCGCGGAGCCGGTCCACCGCCCCGTCCATCGCGAACTGCGCGGCCCCCAGCCCCTCCACGACGTAACCACGGCGCGCCTGACCGCTCTCCTCGAAGGCGGCCAACACCCGGTAGGCGGCGGCGAACCCGCCCTCGACGCCCTCCGCCGCCACGGCCCCGCGCGTCACCACGCCGTGCCGGTCGAGCAGCGTGCTGGCCAGCGCGTGGGCCCGGTGCGTGGGCTCGCCCACCCGCTCGGGGACCAGCGACCAGCGCCCCGCCACCGTCGGCGGTCCGCCGAGCGAGGCGGTGGGCCGCGCCACCCGCCCGTACCCGCGCGGGGCCGCCAGCGAGCCGTACCGGCCACGCGGAACCGCGCGCTTGGCGCGGTGCGCGGTGGCCCCCGCCGTGCGTCCGGAGCCGAGGAGGGAGCGCAACGGGGCCACGGTGTCGTTGGTGACACGCCCCGACCACGCGAGGTCCCAGAGCGCGTCGGCGATCTCGGCGTCGGCGCCGGGCGTCGTGGCGGCCAGCCCGGCCGCGCGCACCTGGTCCGCGATCTGCCGGAAGAACAACCCGTACCCGCCAGCGAGGGCGCCGAGCACCGCCTCGTGCAGCGCGGTCAGCTCCAGCGGGCGCGGCTCCGGCAGCAGCAGGGGCGCGGCCTCCGCCAGATAGAGCGTGACCCAACCGTCCTTGCCGGGCAGCGCGCCCGCCCCGGCCCACACCACCTCGCCGGACACGGTCAACTCGTCCAGCAGCGCCGGCGCGTACCCCGCCACCCGGGACGGCAGCACCAGCTTCTCCAGCGCGGAGGCGGGCACGGCGGCGCCCTGCAACTGCTCGATGGCGCGGACCAGGCCGTCCACCCCTCGCAGTCCGGAGCCGCCCACGTGCTGCCACTGCGGCAGGAACGCGGCGAGCGTGGCGGGCGCGACGGGCTCCAGCTCGTGGCGCAGCGCGGCCAGCGACCGGCGCCGCAGGCGGCGCAGGACCGTCGTGTCACACCACTCCTGGCCGATGCCCGACGGGTGGAACTCGCCCCGTACGACCCGGTTGTCGGCGGCCAGCCGGTGCAGCGCGCCGTCCGTGACGGCCGTGCCCAGGCCGAAGCGCGTCGCGGCGTCGGCGGAGGTGAACGGCCCGCGCGTGCGCGCGTACCGGGCCAGGAGGTCGCCCAGCGGGTCCCGAACCGGCTCGGTGAACGCCTCCGGGACGCCGACCGGCAGCGCCGTGCCCAGCGCGTCCCGCAGCCGCCCCGCGTCCTCGACCGCCGCCCAGTGCCACTCGCCCGCGATCCGCACCCGGATGGCGCGGCGGGCGGCCTCCAGGCGCTCCGGCCACGCGGGCTCCGCGCCCCGCTGACGCAACTCCTCGTCGGTGAGCGGCCCCAGCACGCGCAGGGCGTCGGCCACGGCCTCGGCGTCCTTGATCCGCCGGTCGTCGCTGAGCCAGGCCAGCTCGCGCTCCAGCTCGGCCAGCACCTCGGCGTCCAGCAGCTCCCGCAGCTCCGCCTGGCCGAGCAGCTCGGCCAGCAGCCGGGAGTCCAGCGAGAGCGCGGCGGCCCTGCGCTCGGCGAGCGGTGAGTCCCCCTCGTACAGGAACTGCGCGACGTAGCCGAACAGCAGGGAGCGCGCGAACGGGGAGGGTTCGGGCGTGGTCACCTCCACGAGCCGCACCCGGCGCGCCTCGACGTCGCCCATCAGCTCGGTCAGCCCGGGGACGTCGAACACGTCCCGCAGGCACTCGCGCACGGCTTCCAGAACGATCGGGAACGACCCGAACTCGCTGGCCACCTGGAGCAGTTGCGAAGCCCGCTGACGCTGCTGCCACAGCGGCGTGCGCTTGCCGGGACTGCGGCGCGGTAGCAGCAGCGCGCGGGCGGCGCACTCCCGGAAGCGGGCGGCGAACAGCGCCGAGCCCCCCACCTCGTCGGTCACCAGCTGGGCCACCTCACCCTGGTCGAAGGTGACGTCGGCGGCGCCGACGGGGGACTGCTCGCTGTCGAAGGCCGTGCCGTGGTCGGGCGCCGGTCGGGTGCCGGCCGACGGTGCCGTGCCGTCCGCGTCCGCGCCCGCCGGTACCGGCACGTCCAGCAGGTCCAGGCCGAGCAGGTCCGCGTCGGGCAGTCGCAGCACGATGCCGTCGTCGGCGTGCATCACCTGCGCGTCCATGCCGTACCGCTCGGTCAGCCGGGCGCCGAGGGCCAGCGCCCACGGGGCGTGCACCTGCGCGCCGAAGGGGGAGTGGATGACCACGCGCCAGTCGCCCAACTCGTCCCGGAACCGCTCGACCACGATCGTGCGGTCGTCGGGGACGTGACCGCACGCGGCGCGCTGCTCCGCCACGTACGACAGCACGTTGTCCGCCGCCCAGCGGTCCAGGCCGGCGGCGGACAGGCGGTCCCGGGCGGCCTCCGGGGCCAGCGCGCCGACCTCCCGCAGGAAGGCGCCCAGCGCGCGGCCGAGCTCCAGTGGACGCCCGAGCTGGTCGCCCTTCCAGAACGGCAGTCGCCCCGGCACGCCGGGCGCGGGCGTCACCAGCACCCGGTCGCGGGTGATGTCCTCGATCCGCCACGAGGTGGTGCCCAGCGTGAACACGTCGCCCACCCGCGACTCGTACACCATCTCCTCGTCCAGCTCGCCGACCCGCCGCCCGCCGCCCCGGCCCCCCGTACCGCCGGACGGTTCGGCGCCGGCGAGGAAGACCCCGAACAGGCCACGGTCGGGAATCGTGCCGCCGGAGGTGACGGCGAGCCGCTGCGCGCCGGGGCGACCGGTGACCGTGCCGGCGACGCGGTCCCACACCACCCGGGGTCGCAACTCGGCGAAGGCGTCCGACGGATAGCGCCCGGCGAGCATGTCGAGCACCGCCGTGTACGCCGACTCGGGCAACGTCGCGAAGGGCGCCGCCCGGCGCACCACGGCCAGCAGCTCGTCGACGTCCCAGGTGTCCATCGCCGTCATGGCCACCAGCTGCTGCGCCAGGACGTCGAGCGGGTTGGCCGGCACGCGCAGCGCCTCGATCGCGCCCGCCCGCATGCGCTCGGTCACCACCGCCGCCTGTACCAGGTCGCCCCGGTACTTGGGGAAGACGACACCCGTGGAGACGGCGCCCACCTGGTGACCCGCGCGCCCCACCCGCTGGAGCCCGGAGGCGACCGAGGGCGGCGACTCGACCTGCACGACCAGGTCGACGGCGCCCATGTCGATGCCCAGCTCCAGGCTTGAGGTGGCCACCACGGCGGGCAGCCGGCCCGCCTTGAGATCCTCCTCGACCAGGGCCCGCTGCTCCTTGGAGACCGAGCCGTGGTGCGCGCGGGCCAGCACCGGGGGCGCGCCCCTGGCCGCGCCGGACTCGGCCATCACCTCGGCGGGCGCGTGGTGCTCGGGCAGCGGGTCACCGGTGGCCCGCTCGTACGCGATCTCGTTGAGCCGGTTGCACAGTCGCTCGGCCAGCCGGCGGGAGTTGGCGAAGACGATCGTCGAACGGTGCGCCTGCACCAGGTCGACGATCCGCTCCTCCACGTGCGGCCAGATGGAGGGCCGCTCACCCTCCTGCTCCGGCCCCTCGCGCGCGGGCGAGGGGCCCAACTCGCCCAGGTCCTCGACCGGGACGACCACCGACAGGTCGAACTCCTTGCCAGACGGCGGCTGGACGATCTCCACGCGCCGGCTCGGCGACAGGTAGCGCGCGACCTCCTCCACCGGCCGCACGGTCGCGGACAGGCCGATCCGACGCGCCGGGCGCGCCCGTCCGCCCTCGCCCGCCCCGCGCAGGGCGTCCAGCCGCTCCAGGGACAGCGCCAGGTGCGCGCCCCGCTTGGTGCCGGCCACCGCGTGCACCTCGTCGAGGATCACCGTCTCGACGCCGGCCAGCGCCTCCCGCGCGGCGGAGGTCAGCATCAGGAACAGCGACTCGGGCGTGGTGATGAGGATGTCCGGCGGCCGGGTGGCCAGCGCCCGGCGCTCCGCGGCCGGCGTGTCACCGGACCGGATGCCCACCCGGACGTCCGGCTCGGGCAGGCCGCGCCGCACCGCCTCCTGCCGGATGCCGGTCAGCGGGCTGCGCAGGTTCCGCTCCACGTCCACCGCCAGCGCCTTCAGCGGCGACACGTACAGCACACGGCAGCGCTTCTTCGCCTCCGCCGGCGGGGGAGCGCTGGTGAGCTGGTCGATCGCGGCCAGGAAGGCCGCGAGGGTCTTGCCCGAACCCGTCGGCGCGACCACCAACACGTCCGAACCCTCGTGGATGGCCCGCCAGGCACCG
This sequence comes from Streptomyces sp. NPDC057702, assembly GCF_042799315.1. NCBI lineage: Bacteria > Bacillati > Actinomycetota > Actinomycetes > Kitasatosporales > Streptomycetaceae > Streptomyces > Streptomyces sp. NPDC057702. Next base: position 27,784 of record NZ_JBHVJC010000006.1, read on the forward strand.
GCCTGGGCGGCCGTCGGCGCCGTGAACGCCCCGGTGAACCAGCCCCGGGTGGCCGCCGAGAAACCCTCCAGCGCCGAGCCGCGCGCATGGGCGCCGCCCGGGACCCCGTCCCCCGCCGGCTCACCGCGTCGCTCGTTCCGCACCATGACCCCATCGTGCACCGTACCTCTGACAATCGGCCGAAGTCCCAGGTCACCCGACGTACACAAGAGGGCGGGTGGCCCGCTCGGCGCCCTGAGCGGCCGGTACGCACAATGGGGGCATGAGCGAGCGGGAGCGGGCACGGCACTGGCAGTACGCGGACCTGCCGGGCGTGGACCTGCTCAGTGCCCGCTACATCCGGCACGCGTTCCCCCAGCACGCCCACGACGGCTACGTCATCGGTGCCATCACCGGTGGGATCGAGGAGATGCGGCTGGCCGGCGGCGTGCAGCGGGTCGGCCCCGGCGGCGTCGTCATGATCAACCCCGACGTGGCGCACACGGCGCGCGCGGGCGTCCCCGAGGGCTGGACCTACCACGTGCTCTACCCGGACGCCGACACGGTGGGTGAGATCGCCGCGGAGGTGTCCACCTCACCGGGGGCGACCTGGTTCCGCGAGACGGTCGTGCACGACCCGGAGGGCATGCGGCTCGTCATGGCCGTGCACCGCGCCGCGGAACGGGGCAACGCGCTGGCCGCCGACACACTGCTGCGCGAGGCCGTCGCGCGGCTGCTGCGCGGCCACGGCGGGGCGCTGCCCGCGCGCACCCAGCGCGGGGCCGGCGCCCGGACCGCCGCCCGCGCCAGGGAGATCCTGCAGGCCCGGATGTCCGCCCCGCCCAGCCTCGCGAGCCTGGCCGCGGAACTGGGCACCGGCCCCTTCGCCCTGCTCCGCGCCTTCCGCACCGCGTACGGGATGCCCCCGCACACCTGGCTGACCGACGCCCGCGTACGGCGCGCCCGTCGCCTCCTGGAGGCCGGCACGCCCCCGGCCGAGGCCGCCACCCTGGTCGGCTTCACCGACCAACCACATCTGAGCCGCCACTTCACCCGCATCGTCGGCGTGCCGCCGGGCGCCTACCGAAGAGAGCGATCGGCTCCGCGCGAACCCGCCTGACCGCGACCGCAAGAACGTACAAGACCTCGCCGGTGACCAGCCCGTACGGTGCCGACGTGGTCGAACAAGCAGCACGCGAGGAATGGCGGCCCCCCACGGGGCGCGCGCACCGTACGAGCGACGTGGCCGGCGCCGCGTCCCGACACGCCGACGACGGGGGACGGGGCACGGGGCACGGAGCCCCGGCTACCGCGACGCACGGGGCACGGGGCACGGAGCCCGACGGGGGCACGGGGCCGGACGGGGGGACGAGGCGCCCTGGCACGGAGCACGGGGCGCCCGACCTGGAGCCCGGTGGGGAGGAGACGGGGCCGGCGGGCGCCGACGACCCGGCGACCGACACGGGGCGCGGGGCCGTGGTGCGGGACGCCCTCGGAGTGGGCGTCGCGGTCGGACTGTCCGGCTTCGCCTTCGGGGTGACGTCCGCCGGGGCCGGACTCAGCCTGCCGCAGACGTGCGTCCTCAGCCTGCTGGTGTTCACCGGTGCCTCACAGTTCGCACTCGTCGGAGCCCTGGCCGCCGGCGGGAACCCGCTGACGGCCGCGGCCGGCGCGTTCTTTCTCGGCGTACGCAACGCCTTCTACGGGCTGCGCCTGTCGCAACTCCTGCGGCTGCCCGGCCCCCTGCGGCCCCTGGCCGCGCACTGGGTCATCGACGAGACCGCCGTCGTCGCGCTCGCCCAACGGGACCGACGAGCGGCCCGGCTGGGCTTCGTCGTGACCGGAGCCAGCCTGTACGTGCTGTGGAACCTCACCACGCTGATCGGCGCGCTCGGAGCCGCCGCGCTGGGTGACCCCAACGACTGGGGCCTCGACGCCGCGGGACCAGCGGTCTTCCTCGCCCTGCTCGCCCCGATGCTGCACAGCGCCCTGGAACGGGCCGTGGCCGGCCTCGGGGCCGTTCTCGTCCTGGTCTGCGTGCCGCTGCTGCCCGCCGGAGTGCCGGTGCTGGTGGCGGCGCTCGCCGCACCGATCGTCCTGGCCGTCCACGGCCGCCGCACCGCCCCGGGCGCCCGGCACGACGCTCCGCCGCCGAAGGCCGCCGTCCCCGGGGGCACGCCCGCGACGGCGACAGAAGCCACGGAGCGCCAGGAGACCGTCGAGAAGGAGAGCCGGTGAACACCTGGATCGCCATCGCCGCCACGGCCGCCGGCTGCTACCTGGTCAAGCTGCTTGGCCTCTCCGTGCCCTCGGGCGCCCTGGAGCGCCCCGCCGTCAAGCGGCTGGCCGCCCTGCTGCCCGTGGCGCTGCTGGCCGCCCTGATCGCGCAGCAGACGTTCAGCACGGGGCACGCCCTGGTCGTCGACGCCCGCGCGGCGGGCCTGGGCGCCGCGGCCCTCGCCCTGGTGCTGCGCGCCCCGTTCCTGCTCGTCGTGGCGGTGGCCGTGGCGGTGACGGCACTGGTTCGCGCCGTGGGCGTCGGCTAGGAACCCGCCCGCGTGGCGCGCTCCCGCCCGCACCCGGTCGTGCGCGCCGTGTCCCGGCGCGGCGTGCGAGGGCCGGGGCCGTGCGCCGCGCGGGGTGGGCCCTTCCGTGGCGGCCCCGTGGACCGTGCCGGTGCCGCCTGGCACCCCGTACGCGTGTCGCGTGGACCAGGTCGCGTACGGTCCACGGCCCCGTGTGGCACGCTCCGTGGACCGTGCCGCGCGCGAGCCACCGCTCCGGTCCCGCTGGCCTGCGCGCGCGTCCGCGAGGGGCGCGGGACGACCGTCGCCCCGTATCCGCCCCGCTCCGCCCTGTCGGCCTCGCATGCGGGGCGGCTGTCCTCGCTGCCCGCCGCCCCGCCGTCAGCCGAGTACGCGCCCGTACGCGCGCAGCGTCAGCAGGGCCTCGATGGTCACCATGGGGCGACACTCCAGCGCCGTGCCGGGCGCCCACGGGCGCCAGTTGACGGGCCAGCCACCGTCCTCCTCCTGCGTCGCCGCGAGATGGTCCAGGGAGGCCGACATCTCCGCGTCGGAGAACCACGGGCGGGCGACGGAGCCGGGGCGGCGCGCGAAGTCGTGCGCGAAGTGGTGCTCCCGTGGGGCGTATCCCTCGGGCACCGGATGGTCGGCCGCGGTGTGCGGAGCGAGCACGACCAGGCGCTGCTCGCGGACGCGGGTGCCGATCCGCTCCGCCACCACCGCGGCGCGCTCCCGGTCCGGCACACAGTCCAGGAAGGTGATCGCGGCGGTGACCTCGTACGGGTGCGTGGGCGCCCCGTCCGCCAGCCGCTCCACGGCCGACCAGCAGAAGTCCGTCGCCCGGAACAACCAGGCGTGCCACACGCCGCCCCGGTGCAGGAGCCCGGTGACGGGCCCGGTGGCGAGCAGGTCGCTCGGCGGGTCGTCCACCACGGGAACCCACGGGGCGGCCGGGTACCCGCGCAGCGAGGGGTGCAGCGCGGGCAGGGCGCCGGCCGGAGTGGAGATCTCGGTCAGATACCGGCAGACCTGCTCCATCCGCTGTCCGCCGCACCGACCGATCTCGTCGAGCACCCGCAGGGCGTGCGCGGTGTGCAGGGGCTGGCTGACGGGGCCGCGCAGGTCCGGTTCCAGGGCGTGGCCGTAGCCCCCGTCGTCGTTCAGGTACGCGGCCAGCGCCCGCTCCACGCCGTCGACGGAGCGCTCCAGATCGTGGCGCGTGGACAGGAAGTGGTACGCGAACCTGCGCTGCTCCAGGACGCGGGCGGTGAGCCAGATGAAGCGTTCGGCGCGGGTGAGAGGTGCGGTCGGTGCTGGGTCCATCCCCCGACCGTAGGACCGGAACGAGGAGCCCGGCGCGGGATGCCGTACGGCTGCACTCTCAGGGGCGCGATACTGGGCCTATGCGGTTGACGGTCTTCTGGCAGCGAATGGCGGATCACTTCGGGGCGGGGTACGCCGACTCGTTCGCGCGCGATCACGTGATGTCCGAGTTGGGCGGCCGGACCGTCCACGAGGCCCTGGACGCCGGCTGGAGCGCCAAGGACGTGTGGCGCGGGGTCTGTGTCGCCGTCGACGTCCCGCCCGACAGGCGCTGACGGAGCACGCCGCACGGCTCCGTGAGGGTCCCGGCCCGCTCCCACGGCATCCTCCCGCCGGAGCCACGGAGCCACGGAGCGCGCCTGCTGGTCGCGGACATGACAGGGTCTCGCGAGGGCGCTCCCACCACATGCGCCACACTTGCTCCGTGACAGCGAGAGAAGACACCGTCCAGGACGACGCCCCCATGGGGCCACGCGATGCGGCGGGCGCGCGCATGCCCCGCTGGCTGCCGCGCGCCATGGTGCTCGCCCTGGCCCTGGTGGCCGGTTTCCAGCTCGCGAGCTGGGCCTTCCACGAGCTGACGTCGCTGCTGCTCAACATCCTGATCGCGTTCTTCCTCGCGTTGGCCATCGAGCCCGCGGTGGACTGGATGGCGGCTCGCGGGGTACGTCGCGGGTTGGCCACCGGCCTGGTCTTCCTCGGCATCCTCGTCGGCGCGGCGGGATTCGTCACACTGCTCGGGTCGATGCTCGCCGACCAGGTCGTCACCATGGTCGAGGACTTCCCGAAGTACCTGGACAAGGTGATCAGCTGGGTCAACGGCACCTTCCACACGGAGCTGTCCCGGGTCGAGATACAGGACAGCCTCCTGCACTCCGACTGGCTCCAGAAGTACGTACAGGACAGCGCCAACAACGTGCTGGACGTCTCCGCGCAGGTGCTCGGCGGACTGTTCAAGGTGCTGACCGTGACGCTCTTCGCGTTCTACTTCGCCGCCGACGGCCCGCGCCTGCGCCGCACCCTGTGCTCCGTCCTGCCGCCCCACCGTCAGTCCGAGGTGCTGCGTGCCTGGGAGATCGCGGTGGCCAAGACGGGCGGCTACCTGTACTCCCGTGGCCTGATGGCCCTGATCTCCGCCGTCGCCCACTACGTCCTGCTGGAGATACTGGGCGTGCCCTACGCGCCCGCGCTGGCTCTGTGGGTGGGGCTGATCTCGCAGTTCATCCCCACCATCGGCACCTATCTGGCCGGCGGGTTGCCGATGCTGGTCGCCTTCACCGTCGACCCCTGGTACGCGGTGTGGGTGCTCGGTTTCGTCGTGGTCTACCAGCAGTTCGAGAACTACCTGCTCCAGCCGCGCATCACGGCCAAGACGGTGGACATCCACCCGGCCGTCGCCTTCGGCTCCGTGATCGCCGGGACGGCGCTGCTGGGTGCGGTGGGCGCGCTCATCGCGATCCCGGCGACGGCGACGCTCCAGGCGTTCCTCGGCACGTACATCAAGCGGTACGAGGTGACGGACGAGGCCCGGGTACGGGGCGGCGTCCGCAGGCCACGGAGCGAGTCGCGGCTCGCCCGGGCACGGCGCGCGCTCCGGCGCGCGGACGATCGGCCGGCCCCCGGCGGGTCGGCACCGACCGGGGCGGCTGTCACTCCGGCCACGGAGCCGGCGGGGGTGCCCTCAGGTGCCGCGCCGGCCCCCCGGTCTCCCGAGGCCACGGCGCCCGCGGCGGGCGAGCCCGCACCGGAGGGCTGACCACGGGCGACGCGCGGCGGGGCGAGTGAGGCTGGCCCGCGCCGGCCCGTGGACGGCGCCGTGCCCCGGGTCGAGGCGCTTCCCCTGCCGGGGGCGCGCCCCCGGCCGTACGTCGTTCCGATGTCGCGCATGGCATGCGAAGGCGGGCGGCGCGCAAGGGACGCGCTTGACACCAAAATCGAACATCCATTCTCATGGGGGTGCTGGCTGGCGGTTCTACCCCCGGTTATCCACAGGCGGAGAGGGTGTCCGGGCCGATTGTCAGTGGCAGGCGTTAGCGTCGTGGACGTGAAGCGATCGACTCAAGCAAACCGGGTGGAGCCCATGGCGGCAGGAACTGACCGCGAGAAGGCGTTGGACGCCGCACTCGCACAGATTGAACGGCAATTCGGCAAGGGCGCCGTGATGCGGATGGGCGACCGGCCCAACGACCCCATCGAGGTCATCTCCACCGGGTCGACCGCCCTCGACGTCGCCCTGGGCGTCGGCGGCCTGCCGCGCGGCCGCGTGGTCGAGGTGTACGGACCGGAGTCCTCCGGTAAGACCACGCTCACGCTGCACGCGGTGGCCAACGCCCAGCGGGCGGGTGGCACCGTCGCCTTCGTGGACGCCGAGCACGCCCTGGACCCCGACTACGCGCAGAAGCTCGGCGTGGACACGGACTCCCTGATCCTGTCCCAGCCGGACAACGGCGAGCAGGCGCTGGAGATCGTGGACATGCTGGTCCGCTCCGGCGCGCTCGACCTCATCGTCATCGACTCCGTGGCGGCGCTCGTCCCGCGCGCGGAAATCGAGGGGGAGATGGGTGACTCGCACGTCGGCCTCCAGGCCCGCCTGATGAGCCAGGCCCTCCGTAAGATCACCAGCGCGCTGAACCAGTCCAAGACCACGGCGATCTTCATCAACCAGCTCCGCGAGAAGATCGGCGTCATGTTCGGCTCGCCGGAGACCACGACCGGTGGTCGGGCGCTCAAGTTCTACGCCTCGGTCCGTATCGACATCCGCCGGATCGAGACCCTCAAGGACGGCACCGAGGCGGTCGGTAACCGCACTCGCTGCAAGGTGGTCAAGAACAAGGTCGCCCCGCCCTTCAAGCAGGCCGAGTTCGACATCCTCTACGGCCAGGGCATCAGCCGTGAGGGCGGCCTGATCGACATGGGCGTCGAGCACGGCTTCGTCCGCAAGTCCGGCGCCTGGTACACGTACGAGGGCGACCAGCTCGGCCAGGGCAAGGAGAACGCCCGCAACTTCCTCAAGGACAACCCGGACCTCGCCGACGAGATCGAGAAGAAGATCATGGAGAAGCTCGGTATCGGGGTGAAGCCGGCCGAGCAGAGCCCGGAGCCGGGCGCCGCGCCGGTGACCGCCGCCGAGCCCGCGACCGCCGCGAAGACGGTCGCGCCGCCGGCCGCCAAGACGGCCAAGACCACCAAGGCCGCCGCGGCCAAGAGCTAGCCCATGACCCGGCGAACCGACTGGCCGGACAGCGACGACGCGGGACGACCGGACGGCGACACCCTCAGCCCGTCGAGGGCCGGGCGGAGGGCGTCGCGTGGGGGCCAGCAAGACGCCCCCAGCACCATGGATCCCGGTGAGCAGGCGCGGGCGATCTGCCTTCGCCTGCTCACCGGGACGCCACGCACCCGCGAGCAACTCGCCCAGGCCCTACGCCAGCGCGACATCCCCGACGACGTGGCGGAGGAGGTGCTGTCCCGCTTCGAGGACGTCGGGTTGATCAACGACGCGGCGTTCGCCGAGGCGTGGGTGGAGTCCCGACACCACAGCCGGGGGCTGGCTCGCCGAGCCCTGGCCCGGGAACTGCGCACCAAGGGCGTGGACGCCGCGCTCATCGAGGAGGCGGTGGGCCAGCTCGATCGGGACCAGGAAGAGCGCACCGCCCGCGAGCTGGTGGAGCGCAAGCTGCGCGCCACCCGGGGGCTCGACCGGGACAAGCGCGTCCGACGTCTGGCCGCGATGCTGGCCCGCAAGGGCTACTCCGAGGGCGTGGCTCTCAGGACGGTCCGACGGGTCCTGGAGGAGGAGGGTGAGGACCCGGAGTCGCTGGAGCACCACCTGGCCGACGAGTGACCTGGCGGCACCGGGGCGTACGCCACGCGGCGACCGGGCCGCGAAGCGAGGGACGGCGCCGCGCGGGGTCCCTCTCGGCTTAGACCACGTGGCGAGCCCGGCCAGTAGTCGGTGCGGAGCGGGTAGGTCGCTTGTGCTGGCGGGGTCGGCCCTAGCCCGCGATGGATCGGGCCGGAACCGACGGCTCGTCGACGGGGCGTACGGGCAGGCCCGCCGCGCGCCAGGCCTGGAAGCCGCCGACGACATCGGTGGCCCGGGCCAGCCCGAGCTGTTGGAGGGAGACCGCCGCCAGGCTGGAGGCGTACCCCTCGTTGCAGAGGATCACCGCGTGCAGGTCGTGCCCGGTGACGTCGGGCAGCCGGTGGTCGCCGTGGGGGTCGAGGCGCCACTCCAACTCGTTGCGTTCCACGATCAACGCGCCGGGAATCAGCCCGTCCCGGTCGCGGAGCGTGGCGTACCGGATGTCGATCAGTACGGCGCCGTCCCGCGCCGCCGTGGCGGCCTCATGCGGGGCGAGCCGGTGGAGCTGGGACCGTGCCCGGTCGAGCAGGGTGCCCACGCGCGTGGGCGGGTGTGTGCTCATGCCCACTCCCCGGGGTGCTCGACCTGCTCCAACCGCAGGACGGGGCCCGTGCGGCTGTAGCGCCGCATCAGCGGCAGCGGGGGGTAGTAGGCGTGCACGGAGATCGCGTGCCGCTGGGGCGACAGGTTGAGTACCTGGTGGACGTGGTGCGGACCGAAGGCCCGGCCGTTGCCCTCGGACAGGGTCCGCTGTCGGTCCACGCCTTCGGTGAGTTCCAGCGTCTTCCAGCCCTCGGTGGGCAACTGGGCGGCCAGCGACTGCTCGATCAACTCGCCTTCCGCGGTGGCGAAGGCCCCGTGCGAGCCCCCGTGGTCGTGCCACCCCGTGCCGGTGCCCGGCGGCCAGCCGATCAGCCAGGCCTCACTGCCGCCCGGCCCCTCCAGCCGAGCCCAGGTACGGCCCTCCGGATCGAGCGGGAGGCTGGCGACGAGTTCCGTGTCGGCCGCGACGCGGCGGACGTAGTCGAGGAGTTCGGTGAGCGAGGCGCCGCCGGCGCGGCCCGAGCCGGCCGGCTCCGGGGGCTCGGCCGCGATCAGCGGTGTCGTGGCGGGCGCCGGCGCGACAGCTGGCGGTGTGGCGACGGTCGCGGTGTGCGCGGATGCGGAGCGGGGGCCCGAAGTGGCGGGCGAGGGGCTGACCGTGGCCGGAGCCGCGGTGGTGGGGTGCGCGGCGGTGGCGGGGCCGACTGAGCTGGTTGTCACGGAGACCGTCCTGAGGGCTCGCAAGGGCGCGCGGCGGGCCAGCCACGCGGAAGGGGATGCGGATCAACAGGACGGGCGACACACGCAGCCTGCGTAGCGGAGGAGGTCCATGTGGACCCTCCGCCAAAGGCGCAGGTTGGTGTCAGACATGATTCGGAGTAGACCATTTCCCCCGCCCATGGTCAACAGCGACCGGTTGTGCGACCGCGCACGTCCAGACCGTCGGCCACGCCCGGACGCCGCCGCCCCCGCGCGCCCCCCGACGCGCCTCCCGAGCGATCACGTGGGGCCCTCGCCGCCGTCACCCAGGCACGAACGGTGCGATGCCCGGAGCGCACGGGCGGGGCGGCGACGGCCCCGCCGACGGACAGGGGGTGCGGAGTGGGCGCCGGCGCGTAGACCGCCACACCCGACCCGGGCGCCCCAGACGACGCGCGGGCCTAGGTCGGTGCGCACCCTGCCGAGTGGACACCCGGCAAACCCGGCCCCGGGCCGTGGTACGGCTGTCTCCCGGCGGACCCGTCGGGCCGCGTACGACGTACGGTCACGGGGCCGGTCCGCTCGGGGCCGGGTCCGGTCTCAGGTGGGGCTGGGGGCGGGGGCCTGGAGCAGCCCGCCTCGCGCCGCGTCCGCGCACGCGTACAACTCGGCGGGGCGGACCCCCGCCAGCGCGGCCACCAGGTGACCATCGGGGCGTACCACCAGCACGGTGTGCGCCGCGGCCCCCGGGTAGCCCTCCGTGACCAGGATCTCGGCCCGCATCGGCAGTGCCGCGACGGCCTCGGCGAGGCGGGGCATCAGGCCGGCGCCCACCCAGTGCCGGCGCTCCCACACGCCCGTGCCCGGGGCGACCAGGACCACGAGGAGCGCGCCCCCCAGCCGGTCACGGAGCCGCGCGGGCTGGCCGTCGGGCGCGGTCACCGGTATGTCGGCCACCGGGGCGCCGGGCGCCGTGCCCACCGCCTCGGCGCCCTCCGGGGGCGCCGGCAGCAGGGGACTGCGCGGGTAGGTCGGAGGGGCGCCGAGCTGGCCCAGGCCCGCGTGGCCGTCGGTGAGCAGTGCGTCGTGGTGGCGCACGGAGCCCGGCAACACCGAGCGCCGCACGGCGGACCAGCCGCCCGCCGAGCGGACCTGGGCCAGCGACTGGTCGGCCGCGCGCAGCCGGAGCCCGACGGCCTCGCGTCGCTCGGTCTGGTAGCTGTCCAGCAGCGCGTCGGTCGCTCCGTGGTGCCAGGTGAGGGCCAGCTTCCAGGCGAGGTTGTCGACGTCACGCAGCCCCTCGTCGAGCCCCTGCGTGCCGAGCGCCCCGACCAGGTGCGCGGCGTCCCCGGCGAGGAAGGCCCGACCCACCCGCCAGCGCCTGGCGAGGCGGTGGTGCGCCACGTACACGCCGGTGTCCAGGAGTTCGTAGGGAGGGACAGCGCCACACCAGCCGGCCAGGGTGTCCCGTACTCGGCCGAGCAGGGCCTCGGGCGTGACCAGCTCCCCGCCCGGCGGCAACAGCCAGTCGAGCCGCCAGGCGCCGCCCGGCAACGGACGGGCCGTCACCTCCGCGTCGGCGCCGCGCCACGGTGGCGCCCGGTGCAGCAACCCCTCGCCGGGGTGCGGGAGGTCGGCGCGGAGCGCCGCCACGGCGTGTCGCTCCACCGCCGTCCGGCCGGGGAAGCGCACTCGGAGCAGCTTGCGGACGGTGGAGCGGGGCCCGTCGCAGCCGATGACGTAACTCCCGCGCCACCAGATGCCCTTGCCCGCCGCCCCGGCCTTGGGGTCGGGAGCGCCCGTGGCCGGGCCGTCGGCGGGATCGGCGGGGTCCGTCTCGTCGGCCGGCTCGGTGTCCAGTACGGGGCGGGTGTGGACGCTGACCCCGGTCGCGTCCTGTTCTATGGCGTCCAGCCGACCGCCCGTGGCGATCCGCACCAGGCCGCCCCCGGGCTGCTGGCAGAACGAGGCCAGCGCGGCGCGCAACGAGCGGGTGAGGACGTGCTGGGGGAGGTGCAGCGGCGAGGCGACGCCCGGTGTCTCGCCGAGACCGGTCGCGTCGCGGGGCGGCGCGGGTGGCACCGCTCCGGCGCCGCGCGGGGTCCGAGGGCCGTCGAACGTGACCTGACGCACCGTCTGGCGGCGGCGCACGGTGCGCCACCCGGTCCAGCGCGTCCCGTCGTCGGTGGCGACGGCGCAGCCCAGACGGCTCAGCATCTGGGCGGTGTCGGGCCGCAGCACGGTGGTGCGGGCGGGGCGTTGCTCGTCTATGCGGGGTCGCCCGGTCCCCTCGTCGAGCAGGACGACGGGAACGTCACGACGGGCGAGGGCCAGTGTCAGGGCGAGTCCCACCGGGCCCGCACCGACGACGATCACCGGGTCCACGGCGCGCTTCCCCCGTCCTTGCGGCAGGTAGGAGAACTGACAAGAGGAGCCCGGTACGCGATCACAGAACGTATGCAACCCACTGCGGGTGCCCCCGTCAAGTGACGGCCGGGAGCACGCGGGAGCACGTACGTCCTCGACCCGGCCGAGGATATACGCCCAGTACAGGGCCGGATACGCCAGCGTGCCGACCGGTCGCCGCCCGACCTCACCGGCCCGTCGGGGCGGCGTGCGGCCCCGCCACACGGTGACCGGGCCCAGCGCTCCCCGCCGCTCCGCGTCCCGGTATCGGCTACCCGTCCGCCACGCTCCGTCCGCTCCGTGGCCCCCGCCCGCCGGTCCCCGTCCCGTGACCCCCTGCCCGCTGGTCGCGGCTCGCTGCCACGCTCCGTGCCCGTCACCGCGCGTACCGCCCGCCCGCTCCGTCCTGGCCGGCCCCGTGGCGGGCCGGCCCCGGCTGAGGCCCCGTCGGCGCGGAGCCGGCCGCCCCGCCGGTACTCCGCGCTCCGTATCTCGCGCCCCGTGGCCCCGTACCCGATAGCCCCGCACCCGTTCGACGGGCCTCGCCTCCCGCGCGCCCCAGTTCCGGTCGAACGGATACTCGCCCGTGCCCCGTGCCCCGTGCCCCGTGCCCCGTGCGCGCGGCGTCCCGCGCCCCCGTCCCGCTCGGCACGCTCCGTGTTCTCGTGCCCCGTCTTCCGCGCGGGAGGTGGTGGGGTGCCCGTCTGTCGGGCGGGACGAGGGCTCGCCCGGGCGGGGACAGTCTCGGGGCGCCGCCGTGCTCCCCGCCCCGTTCCACGGGGCGTCGGCAGACTCGCTCCACGAGGCGCCGGCGCTCCGGCTCCGGCCGCCCGCTGACGCGCTTTCCTCGGCCCGGTTCCGCCGCCGTGGCGCCCTCGCTTCGCCCCGTGCGGCCCGCGTGCGCCCGCGTGCCTCCGTGCTTCCACGCTCGCCCGCATGATCGGGCGCCGCCGGCGTGGACAGCCGGGGCGCGGTGGCGAGACCGGCGCCCGCCCCGCCCCGTGGGCCACCCGCGGTGCGCCAACTCCGGTGCGCACCCCGTGGGTCGGCCCCGGCGCTGGCGCGTACGGCCGGCGTGGGCTTCGTGTGTCCGCTTCCACTCCCGGTAGGCGGTTCCCTTCCCCCGGGTCACGCCCGCCCCGCAGCGTCGCACGCCGCTCCGGGGCACCGGCCGCCCGCCCCGTGGCATCTGCCACGGGGCGGGCCGTGGCGCCGTGTCCACATCCCGGACACGGCACCAGCTCCCGGACATGCGCGCGCCCCGTACCCGCCGCCGCTGGGGCGGGGGTACGGGGCGTGACGAGTGCCGCGCGGCGGGCGCCGAACGGGGCCCGCGCGGGGGTCAGTCGGACTTCGGGCCGCTTCCGGGGCCGGAGCCGTCCCGGGGGCCGGGCCCCGCGCCGTGCGAGGGGTCGACGAGGGCGGCGGCACCGCCGGCCGGTACGGCCGCCGGGGCGCCCTTGCGGCTGCGCTTGGTGCTCCGTTCGATCCAGGTGGCCAGCGACGACAGGGCCAGGCACAGCAGGATGTAAATGGAGCCGAAGACGATGACCATCGGGATGAAGGCGTAGACGCCGTTCTCCGGCGGGGTCCGCTCGGCGAACGCCTTGCCGACGTACAGCAACTCCTCGTAGAGGATGATGAAGCCGAGCGAGGTGTCCTTGAGGGTGACCACGAGCTGGCTGATGATCGAGGGCAGCATGGAGCGCACGGCCTGCGGGATCAGGACGCTCGTCATCACCTGGGTCTTGCGCAGCCCGATCGCGTAGGCGGCCTCGCTCTGCCCCTTGGGGACGGCGTTGATGCCGGCGCGGAAGATCTCCGACTGCACCGACCCGTTGTACAGCGTCAGCCCGATGACCAGCGCCCACATCGGCTGGGTGTCGAAGTACGCGTAGTACAACAGGAAGATCATGATCAGCAGGGGCATGGCCCGGAAGAACTCCACGAGCACCGTGGTGGGCCAGCGCACCCACTGGTGGTCGGAGAGGCGCCCGGCGGCCAGCACCGCGCCCAGGACCAGTGAGAAGACCGCCGCGAGCGCGAAGGTCTTCAGCGTGGTGAGCAGACCTTCGAGGATGCGGTCCTGGGTGTTGGCGTACTGGTAGTCGTCCCACAGCCCGGCCTGGAACTGCCCCGTCTCGTCCAGCCGGTAGATGACGAAGCCGATGAGGCCGAGGAGGGCGAGCGTGGAGACGACGCCGTAGAGGCGGTTGCGCCGGCGGGCCTTGGGGCCGGGTACGTCGTAGAGGACACTGGCACTCATCGGGCCACCGCCAACCGGTTCTCCAGCAGCCGGAACAGGCCGCTGAGCGTGAGCGTGATGATCAGGTAGCAGACCGCGATCCAGAGGAAGATCACCAGGATGTCGTAGCCCGCGTCCGCGTTGAGCTCCTTCTGCAGCGCGCCGAGCTCCATGACGTCGAAGCCCGAGGCGATGGCGGAGTTCTTGGTGAGGGCGATGATCAGGCTCCCGACCGGGGGTATCGCCGTGCGCGCCGCCTGCGGCAGCACGATCTGGCTCAGCGTCTGCGTGAAGGTCATGCCGATGCTGCGCGCCGCCTCGGCCTGGCCCACCGGCACCGTGTTGATGCCCGAGCGGACGGCCTCGCAGATGAAGGCGGAGGTGTAGCAGCCGAGGGCCATCACCGCGAGCCAGAAGGAGTCCCAGCCCTTGAGGCCGAGCGCGGGCAGGCCCAGCGTCACGATGAGGAACAGCAGGACCAGGGGCGTGTTGCGCAGCAGCGTCACCCACACGGTGCCGAAGACGCGCAGCGCGGGCACCGGAGACACCCGGAAGCCCGCGATCACGACGCCGAGCACGAGGGCCAACAGGGTGCTGTAGGCCGTCAGTTCGACGGTCTTGAGGAAGCCGTCGCGAAAGGCCGCGAAGTTGTCCGTCAGTACGTTCAAGTCAAGTCTCCGGTGGTCAGCATGGCGGCCGGGGCGTCCGCGCGGCGGGCCCCCGCCCGGGGCCCGGGGCGCGCCGTGGACGCCCGGCCGCTCAGGCGTCAGCCGTCGTGGCGGCTCAGTAGCGGTCGACCTTCGGCGGCGTGGGGGCCGGGATCCCGGACTTGCCCAGCGTGGCGTCGTACGCCTTCTTCCAGTTGCCGTTCTTCTGGCTTGTCTCGATGGCGTTGTTGATCGCCTCGCGCAGCGCCTTGTCGCCCTTCTTGAGGCCGACGCCGTACGGCTCCTCGGAGAACGGCTTGCCGAGCACGCGCAGCCCGTCGTTCTGGGCGGCGTACCCCTTCAGGATGGTGTCGTCGGTGGTGACCGCGTCGACCTGGCCGTTGTTCAGGTCCTGCACGCACAACTGGTAGCCCTGCTGGGCCTTGGCCTTGGCGACCCCGTACTTCTTCTCCTTGATCCGCTTCAGCGGCGTGGAGCCGGTGACGGAGCAGACCTTCTTGCCCTTGATGTCCTCGGGGCTCTTGATGTCGCTGTCCTTGTCGACCAGGAGGTCCTGGCCGGCGAGGTAGTACGGGCCGCCGAAGTCGACCTGCTTCTTGCGCTCGTCGTTGATCGTGTAGGTGCCGACGTAGAAGTCGACGCCCCCGCTGGAGAGCTGCGTCTCACGAGCCTCGGTCGGCACCGTCTTCCACTCGATGTGCTCCTCGTCGAAGCCGAGTTCGGCGGCGATCATGCGGGCGATCTCGACGTCGAAGCCGGAGCGCTTCTTGGTGCTCGGGTCCTCGTACCCCAGGTTGGGCTGGTCCGCCTTGGTGCCGATCTTGATCGTCTTGCCCTTGACCTTCGACCAGACTGGCGAGTCCTTCACGTCCGCCGCGGCGTTGACCTTGTAGGACAGCTTGGGCGTGTCCTTGCCGTCCTTGTCGTCGTCCGGGCTGCCTTCCTTGCCGCACGCCGTCGCCGTCACGGTCAGGGCGATGACGACGGCCGCCGCCGCGGAGGTCTTGCGGAGCTTCATGGTGAATGTCCTTTACGTCGTCGAGCGGGGGGCGGTCAGTGGTGAAGGATCTTCGACAGGAAGTCCTTGGCCCGGTCGCTGCGCGGGTTGCTGAAGAACTGGTCCGGCGTCGCCTGCTCGACGATGCGACCGTCGGCCATGAAGACCACGCGGTTGGCGGCGGAGCGCGCGAAGCCCATCTCGTGGGTGACGACGATCATCGTCATGCCCTCGCGGGCGAGCTGCTGCATCACCTCGAGGACCTCGTTGATCATCTCCGGGTCGAGGGCCGAGGTCGGCTCGTCGAAGAGCATCACCTTCGGGTCCATGGCGAGCGCGCGGGCGATGGCCACGCGCTGCTGTTGGCCGCCGGAGAGCTGGGCGGGGTACTTGTCGGCCTGCGCTCCGACCCCGACCCGGTCGAGCAGGGCCCGCGCCTTGGTCTCGGCGGCCTTCCGGTCGACCTTGCGGACCTTGACCTGTCCCAGTGTCACGTTCTCCAGCACCGTCTTGTGGGCGAAGAGATTGAAGGACTGGAAGACCATGCCCACGTCCGAACGCAGCCGGGCCAGCTCCTTGCCCTCCTGCGGCAGCGGCTTCTCGTCGATGGTGATGCTGCCGGAGTCGATGGTCTCCAGCCGGTTGATCGCGCGGCACAGTGTGGACTTGCCGGACCCGGACGGCCCGATGACGACGACGACTTCGCCACGGGCGATGGTCAGGTCGATGTCCTGGAGCACATGCAGCGCGCCGAAGTGCTTGTTGACTCCTGCCAGCGTGACCAGGTCGCTCGCCACGGCCGTGGCGCCCTCGGTCACCGATACGTCGCTCATCGGCGTCTCGCTCCGTCCTCCTCGGTTGGGAGGGACCCTAATGAGCCGTCACGACCAGCGTCATTACATCTGAGCTGAAATTGAGCATAACGATCCGGCCGCAAAGCGACACTCTGCGTGAACGGGGCGCCCGGCACGATCGCCGCACGGCTGAGGAAACGGCACGGGGCCCATACCGGCTACGTAACGGAAACAAGTGGGTGGCCGCATTCCCTTGACGCGCCCCGCGGGTATCGGCGTTTATGCCGTGTGGCCCCGGTGCGAGGCCACGGTGCACGGCGCCGACGAACGGTGCGGGACGGCGCGAGAAACAGCGAGGGAACACGGGACGGAAGCGATCCGCACGGGGCGCCCGAGGGCGCGCGTGCCGCGCCGCGATGGCGGACGGTGAACGTCCGCGCGTTGCGCGGCGTGGAGCGGGGGAGGCTCGAAGCACCGGCGCACGATGCGCGGGACACGAGCGCGGGAGACGGGGCACCGGACGGGGCACGGTGCCCGGCACGGAGCACGGGGCGGGGAGTACGACGTACGGAGCACGGGGCGCCGGGTGCGCGGGTACGGAGCCACGAGGAGCACGGAGCGCGGTGGACGGAGCGCGGGGCGGACACGGACCTATGAGCGGGCGGCTCCGCGCGCGGGGCGTGCGATGCACGCGGAGCCGAGCGTGGCGCCCTTGGGGGCGCTTCGCACAGGCGGTGCGGCCCCTCGGGCCGAGGACGCCCCGAGACGGCCCGCACGTGCCCCGGCGCATCCCGCGCACGAGGTCAGCGCGTCCCGGCCGGGGCGCGGAACGGAGCACCACCGAGGGAGGGCGGGGCTGATGAGACTGCTGCTGGTCGAGGACGACAACCACGTCGCCGCCGCGCTGTCCGCGGTGCTGGCCCGGCACGGCTTCCAGGTCACGCACGCCCGCAACGGAGAGGAGGCGCTGCGCGCGCTGCTGCCGGGGGAGAGCGACCCGTTCAGCGTGGTCCTGCTCGACCTCGGGCTGCCCGACCAGGACGGGTTCGAGGTGTGCGGACGCATCCGCAAGCTCACCAGCACACCCGTGATCATGGTGACGGCGCGCGCCGACGTCCGCTCCCGCATACACGGGCTCAACCTCGGCGCCGACGACTACGTCGTCAAGCCGTACGACCCGATGGAACTTCTCGCCCGCATCCACGCCGTCAGCCGGCGCACCGTGCCCGCCGACGGGGCGGCCGAGGAGCACCCGGAGGAGCCCACGGGACCGCTGCTGCTCGGCCCCGTCAGCATCGAACTGTCCACACGACAGGTCCGGGTGCACGGCGCGGCCGTCTCCCTCACCCGCAAGGAGTTCGACCTGCTGGCCCTGCTGGCCAAACGCCCGGGGGTGGTCTTCCGGCGCGAGCAGATCATCAGCGATGTGTGGCGCACGAGTTGGGAGGGGACCGGTCGCACCCTTGAGGTGCACGTCGCCTCGCTCCGTTCCAAGCTGCGCATGCCCGCCCTGATCGAGACGGTGCGCGGCGTGGGCTACCGTCTCGTCGCCCCGGCCGTCTGAGCCGGCCCACCCTCGTGGAGCATCGTGCGCACCCGACTCCTCCCGCTGCTGATCGTTTTGATGGCGGGCGTGTTACTGGCCCTCGGCTTCCCCCTGGGCGCCAGCCTGGCGGCGGCGGAACAACAGCGCGTCATCGTGGACCGGATCGACGACACAGCGCGGTTCGCGGCCCTCGCCCAGTACGTCACGGTCCGCCCCGGCCCGCACCCCACGGCCACCGGCGAGGGCGACGAGCGGCAGGACACGCTGCGCGTGGAGCTCACCCGCTACCGCGAGCTGTACGGCATCCGGGTCGGGGTCTTCTACCGCGGGAGGCAGCCGATGGGCGTGGCCCCCGCCGACTGGACCCTGCCCAGGGGCGGCGAGTCGGATCGGGCCTTCAAGGAGGCGATCGCCGGCCGCCGTAGCCACGACCCGGCCCAGGTCTGGCCCTGGCAACGGGGCCGCCTGACGGTCGCCTCGCCCGTGGTGCGCGACGGCGACGTGGTCGCGGTCGTCGTCACCGACTCGCCCACCGGGCAGATGCGTTCGCGCATCCTGCACGGCTGGCTGCTGATCGCCGCCGGGGAGGCGGCGGCCATGCTCCTGGCGGTGGCCGCCGCGGTGCGCCTGACCGGCTGGGTCCTGCGCCCCGTACGCGTCCTGGACGCGGCCACGCACGACATCGCCACGGGGCGGCTGGCCTCCCGGGTCGCGGCCTCCGGCGGCCCGCCCGAGCTGCGGCGACTGGCCCGCTCGTTCAACGAGATGGCCGACCACGTGGTGGAAGTCCTGGAACAGCAACGGGCCTTCGTCGCGGACGCCTCGCACCAGCTGCGCAACCCACTCTCCGCGCTGCTGCTGCGGATCGAGCTGCTGGCCCTGGAACTGCCCGAGGACAACGAGGAGGTCGCCTCCGTCCGCGCCGAGGGCAAGCGGCTGGCCCAGGTCCTCGACGACCTGCTCGACCTGGCGCTGGCCGAACACGCCGCCGCGGACACGCGCCTGACCGACATCGCGGAGGTGACCGCCGAACGGGTCGGCGCCTGGCGCCCCGTAGCCGACCGCGCGGGCCTCACACTCGCCTACACGGGGCCGGGCGGCGCCACCGCGTGGGCCGACCCCGTGGCGCTGTCCAGCGCGTTGGACGCGGTCGTCGACAACGCGCTGAAGTTCACCCCGGACGGCGAACGGGTGGTCGTGGACGTGCGGCCGAACGGCGACACGGTACGCATCACCGTCGCCGACGGCGGCCCCGGCCTGACCACGGAGGAACTGGAGCGCGTCGGCGACCGCTTCTGGCGCAGCAACCGACACCAGAACGTCTCCGGCTCCGGCCTGGGCCTCTCCATCACCCGCGCCCTCCTGGCGGCCGGCGGAGCGAGCATCGCGTACGCGCCGAACAAGCCACACGGGCTGCGCGTGACCATCGACGTCCCCCGCACGGCACCCCAGGAGTGAGCACGGGCGCGGGTCAGCCGCGCGGGCGCAGGCGCAGCGTGAGGATCTGGAACGGGCGCAGGGTGAGTTCCAGTGCGCCCTGGTCCGAGAACGCGCGGTGCGGCGCGTCGGCCAGCGGGCGCTCCAACAGGTCCGTCTCGGTCACCGAGGCGATCGGTACGGAGGTGGTGAGCGCCGTGGTCGCACGGCCCCCGCCCGACTCGTACAGCCGCACGACGATGTCCCCGCCCCGGTCCTCCGCGAGTTTGACGGTCTCCACGACGACCTGGCCACCGGCGGCGGCCACCAGCGGCTCGACGTCCCGGCCGCCGGTGACGGTGCGCTCGGGGAGGTTGATCCGGTGTCCCTCGCGCACCGCGTCGGCCACGGTCGCGCCCGGGGCCAGCGCGTACCGCAGCCGGTGACCGCCGTGGTCGGTCGCCGGGTCCGGGTAGCGCGGGGCACGGAGCAGCGAGAGCCGCACCGTCGTGGTCTGCCCGCCGTCCGCCCGTACGTCGCGGGTGACGTCGTGGCCGTACGTCGAGTCGTTGGTCACCGCCACGCCCCAGCCGGGCTCCTCGACCTGCACCCAACGGTGCGCGCAGATCTCGAACTTGGCCGCCTCCCACGAGGTGTTGGTGTGGGTGGCCCGGAAGACGTGCCCGAACTGTGTCTCGGAGGCGGACCGGTCGGCCTTGACGTCCAGCGGGAAGGCCGCCTTCAGGAACCTCTCCGTCTCCCGCCAGTCCACCTCGGTGTCGATGTCGAGCACCTTGGCCCCCGAACGCAGCTCCAGCCGTTGGACGACGGTGGAGCCCGCGTCGCCGAAGGAGCGCGCGACCACGACGACCGCGCGCTCCTCGGTGGTCTCGACCACACTCAGCTCGTCCACCTCGACCAGGTCGCGAACGGTGTGCCGGTAGAAGTGGTCGACGTCCCAGGCGTCCCACATGTTCGGGAAGTCCGGGTGGATCTGGAGCAGGTTGCCCGCCAGGCCGGGCGCGATGGCCTCGCGGTCGGCCGTCAGGTCGTACGCGGAGACGACCAGACCCCGCGCGTCCACCTCGATCCGCAGCAGCCCGTTGGCGAGCGTGAAGCCGCCGTCCTCGCGCTCGGTGACCGTGACGGGGGCGCCCACCGGCCGCGTCACCGGGGCCGCGCCACCCGCGGGGACGCCGCGCCGGGCGTGGGGCGCGGCGTTGAAGACGATCGCCCGCTCCCCCTCGCCGGCCAGCGCGCCCTGCGCGGCGGCCACCAGCGCCGTCAGCTCGGCGTGCACCCGGGCATAGGTCTCCCGGGCCTCGCGGTGCACCCAGGCGATGGAGGAGCCCGGCAGGATGTCGTGGAACTGGTGCAGCAGCACCGTCTTCCACAGGCGCTCCAGATCCTCGTACGGGTAGGCGAAGCCGGGCACCGTGGTGGCCGCCGTGGCCGCCCACAGCTCGGCCTCGCGCAGCAGCGACTCGCTGTGCCGGTTGCCCTGCTTCGTCTTGGCCTGCGAGGTGTACGTGCCACGGTGCAGCTCCAGGTACAGCTCGCCCGCCCACACCGGCGCGTCGGGGTACTCGTCGCGGGCCGCGGCGAAGAACGCCGAGGGGGGCTCGACCGTCACCCGGGGCGAGCCCTCCAGGTCGCCGACCCGCCGCGCGCGGGCCAGCATCTCGCGGGTGGGGCCACCGCCGCCGTCGCCCCAGCCGAACGGGGCCAGCGACCGGGTGCCGCGCCCCTTCTCCCGGTAGTTGCGGGCCGCGTGGGCCAGTTCGGCGCCGCTGAGGTCGGAGTTGTAGGTGTCGATCGGCGGGAAGTGCGTGAAGACCCGGGTGCCGTCGATGCCCTCCCACCAGAACGTGTGGTGCGGGAACGTGTTGACCTGACTCCAGGAGATCTTCTGCGTCAGGAACCACTCCGAGCCGGAGAGCTTCACCAGCTGCGGCATCGCCGCTGTGTACCCGAACGAGTCCGGCAGCCACACCTCCCGGGTGTCGACGCCGAACTCGTCCAGGAAGAACTTCTTGCCGTACAGGAGCTGGCGGGCCATCGCCTCGCCGCCGACCATGTTGGTGTCGGACTCCACCCACATCCCGCCCACCGGGACGAACTGGCCGCTCTCCACCTTCCGCCGGACCTTCGCGAAGACCTCGGGCCGGTGCTCCTTGATCCAGGCGAGCTGCTGGGCCTGCGACATGGCGAAGACGAACTCGGGGTTCTCGTCCATGAGGTGGACCACGTTGGAGGCCGTACGGGCCACCTTGCGCACCGTCTCGCGGAGCGGCCACAGCCAGGCGGAGTCGATGTGCGCGTGGCCCACGGCGCTGACCCGGTGGGCGGAGGCGTTGGCCGGCGCCGCCAGCACGCCCGCCAGCGCGGCCCTGGCGCGCCGCGCACCGCCGGGCACGTCGGTGAGGTCCAAGGCGTCGAGACAGCGCTCGACGGCGCGCAGTAGCTCGTAACGGCGCGCGTCGTCGGTGGACAGCTGCGTCATGAGGCCGCCGACCACCTCGAGGTCGCACACCAGCTCCCACACCTCGGGTTCGAAGACGGCGAGCTCCATCCGGTTCAGCCGGTACAGCGGTTCGTCACTGGCGGTGAGCCGGTCGCCCTGACGCGTGGGGGCGTGGTCGACCAGGATCGGGTTGGAGGCGGCCTCCACGTACCACTCGACCTCCTCGCCGCCCTCGACCGGCGCCCCGACGCGCACCCACGCGTTGTGCGGGTTGAGCGCCTTCACCGCCTGACCGTCGGCCAGGTACACCAGCCCCTCGCACTGGAAGCCGGGTAGCTGGCGGTCGAACCCCAGGTCCAGAACGGCCTCCACGGTGCGCCCCGCCCAGGCCGCGGGGACCCGTCCGCTCACCTTGAACCAGGTGGTTCCCCACGCCGGGCCCCACTGGTCACCGACGGTCGCTGGTTCGTACGCGGCGGCCAGCCCCTCGGCCACCGGCACCGGTTCGCCGGGGGCCTCCCAGCGCGCGAGGGTCAACGGTTGGGTGGCGCCGTAGACGGCGGGCTGGATGCGCTCGGTGAGCACACGGCGCAGACGGGCTTCGACGATGCTGCGGTCGTCATGCATGGCGGCGGCTCCGATGGTTCGTGGGGCGGAACGGCTGACGGTGTCGCTGGGGCGTGCGCGGTGCGCGTCCGGGGGCCGAGCGCGGTGCCGGCCCCGGCCGTGGGGTGCTCAGGTGGCATTACCACTGATCGACGAAGAAAACCGGGCCGGCACCGTCGAACGCCGCCGCACCCGCCCTGACCACCGGAGCCCCGCGCCGCCCCGTACGGACACCTCGGCGCGTGCGCGCTGACCCGGCGAGGGGAGGGCGCGTTCCGTCGGCCGACGGGCGTGAGGCGGCTCGCGTGGCCGGGGCGACCGTCACGGGGCTACGGGGCCATGGGGCCACGGGGCGCGGGGTGCTGTCGGACGGGGCACGGGGCACGGAGCCGGAGCCCTCCGTGGCGAGCTGGGCGCCCGGCGGCGGCGGACGGAGCGCGGGCCTGGCCCTGGGCGGCGCGGAGGGGGGAAGGCGGGGCGCGGGCTCTGGGCGGAGCGGAGCGGTGGAGCCCGAGCGGCGCACGTCGGGGAGGGGGCCAGCGCGGGCGCGTGAGCGCGCCGGGGCACGTGCCACGGGGCAGGGGCGGCTCCCGTGCCACGAGCCCGGGGCCGGGGCGGTACGGGCTCGATGGCGCCTGGCGAGGCGCGCAGCGGGCGCACACGGGGCCACGGGGCGCCCTGTGTGGCGCGAGGCCGAGCGCGCGGCGCTGGTGTACGGCGCGACGGGGCCCGGAGCGGCGTACGGAGGGTCGGGCGGGCACGTACCACGGGGCGGCGCACGGGGGGTCGGGCGGGCACGTGCCACGGGGCGGCGCACGGGATACGGGGCCGGGTCGGCCGGTCGCGGGAGGTGATCGGCGCCGCCGCCATCCGCCGGTGCCACGGCGCGGCGCGTTGCCGAGGACCGGGTACGGCCCGTTGCCCAGGACCGGGCACGGCCCCGTTCGGCTGAACCCCCGTGGGGTCGGAACCGGTGCGGCGCGAGGTGCGCCGTATCCCCGTGGCGGCGTGACCCGTTCCGTAAGCGGTGCCCACCCCGTGCGAGCACCCGACCGACGGCCCCGGCGCGGGCCGGGATGCGGGAGCGCTCCGGCTCGCGACCACGATCGGGCGGGCCCGAGCCCGCCCGGGCCCGGACGCCCGGCCAGGCGCGGGCCCTGGCGTGGCGGGGCCCCTTCCGCCCGAGCGGCGGTGCCACAGCAGTCCGAACCGAGAGGTAGCCGACATGACCGCAGCCGACGCACGACCGGCCCCCGCCACCCCTGCACACGGGACGGCCGACCGCGCGAGAGGACCGGCGCCAGCCGCCGGCAGCGCCGCGCTGAGCGTGGCCGTCGACATCGGCGGGACCAAGATCGCGGGGGCGTTGGTGGACCGGCGGGGCACGCTGCACGCCACCGCGCGGCGCCCCACCACACGCGCCCCGTTTCCCGCGCGCGGCGCCGGGTGGACCGGCGGCCCCGACGCGGCTGCCGGGCCCCGCGACGCGGCGGCCGAGGCGGTCATGGCCGCCCTGGCCGAGGTGCTGGCCGAACTCGCCCAGGCCCCGCAGTGGTCCCGCGTCACCCGGTGCGCCATCGCCAGCGCCGGACCGGTGGACGCCTCGCGCGGCACCGTCAGCCCCGTCAACATCGCCGCCTGGCGTGACTTCCCGGTCCGCGCCCGTACGCAGAGCCTCCTCGCGCGACACGGGGCGCCGGTGCCCGTCGTGCTCGTCGGCGACGGCGTGGCGATGGCCGCCGCCGAGCACTGGTTGGGCGCGGCCAGCGGCTGCCGCAACGCCCTGTGCATGGTGGTCTCCACCGGCGTCGGCGGCGGCCTGATCCTCGACGGGCGGCTCCGCCCCGGACCTACCGGCAACGCCGGGCACATCGGTCACATCAGCGTCGCGCTGGAGGGCGCCCCGTGCGCCTGCGGTGCACGGGGCTGCGTCGAGGCGATGGCCTCGGGGCCGGCCATCGCCCGTCAGGCCGCCGCGCTGGGGTGGCGTCCGGTCGGCACGGACCACTCGGCGGCGGCGGTCGCCGCCGCCGCGCGCGGTGGCGACCCGGCGGCGCTGGCCGCCTTCGACCACGCGGGGCGAGCCCTGGCCGCGGCCGTCGCCGGCACCGCGACCCTGCTGGAAGTGGAGCGGGCGGTGATCGGCGGCGGGGTGGCCGCGTCCGGAGACGTGCTGTTCGCGCCGCTCCGTCGGCACCTGGGGACGTACGCGGCGTTGTCCTTCGTCCGCGAGGTGACGGTGGTGCCGGCGTCGCTCGGCACGGACGCGGGGCTCGTCGGGGCAGCCGCCGCCGCGTTCGAACTGCTGCCGGACCCCGCGCTGGACGATGTCGAGCCCGCCCGCACGCCGCCCCGTCGCTCCTGAGGTCGCTCCGTCCTCGCCCCCCGGTGCGCGAACTCGGCCACCGCGGCGGGATGCGACGGGGTCAGGGTTTGACCGACCGGTAGTAGTGCTTGGCGCCCTGGTGGAGGTCCAGGGGGTCGGTGTAGATCGCCGTCCGCAGGTCCACCCGTTGCGCCGCGTGCACGGTCTCACCGATCGCGTCGCGGCTGTTGATCACCGTCCGGGTCACGCCCTCCGTCAGCTTCTCGTCCGTGTCGCTGGTCGTCACCAGCAGGTTGGCCACCGCGATGGTCTTGACGGCCTGACCCTTCTGGATGCTGGCGTACGCGTCGGGCGGCATCACGGCGGCCCGGTAGTAGTGCTTGGCGCCGCCGAGCCTGTGCACCCGGTCCACCAGGTCGCCCAGCGGCACGAGCCGGATCGACATACGTTGGGCGAGGTCGACCACGGCGTTGGTGGGCAGGCCGCCGGACCAGAAGAACGCGTCGATCTTCTTCTCCCGCAACATCGTCGTCATCTGGCTGATCCCGACCGGCACCGGCGTCAGGTCCTTCGCCGGGTCGAGCCCCGCCGCCGTCAGCAGCCGACCCGCGATCAGGCTGACCCCGGAGCCGGGCTGCCCGATCGCGACGCGCCTGCCCGCCAGGTCCGCGGTACGACGGATCGTCGAGCCGGCCGGCACGACCAGTTGCATGTAGTCGTCGTACAACCGGGCGCACGCCCGGAGCCGGTGCGCGCCGGCGCCACCCTGGTCGCGATAGGTCGCCACGGCGTCGGCGGTGGCGATCGTGAAGGCGGCTTCCCCCTCCGCGACCCGGCGAATGTTCTGAAGCGACCCCTCACTGGGCTCCAGGCGGACGTTCAACCGCGGCAGGTCCTCCTTGAGGCGGTCCTTGAGGAGCTCGCCGTAGCGCGCGTACACGCCCGTGCGCACCCCCGTCGTGATGGTCACGTTCCCGCTCGGCGAGGACGTGTCCTCAAGCGGCAGCAGCCACCACAGCAGCAGCCCGAGTGCGAGGGTGACCGACACGGCCAGCCGCCACAGCCGCCGGGCCCGCCCGATGCCGGGGCCGCCCACGATGCCGGTGGCGCGGAGTACGGGGCCCGTTCCCGGCCGCTCCGTCAGGGTCTTGAGCATGGGCCGGATACTGCCAGCATTGGACGGTGGAAGGGAGGGGCGGGGGACGGAGCCGAACACGTACCCTGGTCAACTGAGATGAGTGCGAAGACATACGAGGTGCGCACCTACGGGTGCCAGATGAACGTCCACGACTCCGAGCGGCTGTCCGGGCTCCTGGAGGACGCCGGCTATGTGCGGGCGCCCGAAGGGCATGCCGAGGGCGACGCCGACATCGTCGTCTTCAACACCTGCGCGGTGCGGGAGAACGCCGACAACCGGCTCTACGGCAATCTCGGCCGCCTCGCCCCCATGAAGGCGAAGCGGCCGGGCATGCAGATCGCGGTCGGCGGCTGCCTGGCCCAGAAGGACCGCGACACGATCGTCACGAAGGCGCCGTGGGTCGACGTGGTCTTCGGCACGCACAACATCGGCAGTCTGCCGGTGCTCCTGGAGCGCGCGCGGGTCCAGGAGGAGGCGCAGGTCGAGATCGCCGAGTCGCTGGAGGCGTTCCCCTCGACGTTGCCCACGCGTCGCGAGTCCGCCTACGCGGCATGGGTCTCCATCTCGGTCGGCTGCAACAACACCTGCACCTTCTGCATCGTGCCCGCCCTGCGCGGCAAGGAGAAGGACCGCCGGCCCGGCGACATCCTCGCCGAGGTGGAGGCGCTGGTCGCCGAGGGCGTCACCGAGATCACGCTGCTCGGCCAGAACGTCAACGCGTACGGCTCGGACATCGGCGACCGTGAGGCGTTCAGCAAGCTGCTGCGCGCCTGCGGGGCGGTCGAGGGGCTGGAGCGCGTGCGTTTCACCTCGCCGCACCCGCGCGACTTCACGGACGACGTGATCGCCGCCATGGCCGAGACGCCGAACGTCATGCCACAGCTGCACATGCCGCTCCAGTCCGGCTCCGACACGGTGCTCAAGGCCATGCGCCGCTCCTACCGGCAGGAGCGCTTCCTGGGCATCATCGAGAAGGTGCGCGCCGTCATGCCCGACGCGGCGATCTCCACCGACATCATCGTCGGCTTCCCCGGCGAGACCGAGGCCGACTTCGAGCAGACGTTGCACGTCGTGCGGGAGGCGCGGTTCGCCCAGGCGTTCACCTTCCAGTACTCCAAGCGCCCGGGCACCCCGGCCGCCGAGATGGACGACCAGATCCCCAAGGCGGTCGTCCAGGACCGGTACGAGCGTCTGGTCGCCGTCCAGGAGGAGATCAGCTGGGCGGAGAACAAGCGCCAGGTCGGTCGCACCGTGGAGGTGCTGGTCGCCGAGGGCGAGGGGCGCAAGGACGACGCCACCCGCCGCCTCTCCGGCCGGGCCCCCGACAACCGTCTGGTGCACTTCACCCGCCCCGACGAGCCGGTCCGGCCCGGCGACGTGGTCACCGTGGACATCACGTACGCCGCGCCGCACCACCTCCTCGCCGAGGGCACCCCACGGGGCGTACGGCGCACCCGGGCGGGCGACGCGTGGGAGAAGCGCAACGCCGCGCCGGCGAACAAGCCCGCCGGCGTCATGCTCGGCCTGCCCACGGTGGGCGCCCCGGCCCCGCTGCCCGTGGAACCCGGCGGCTGCTCCGCCCGCTGAACCCCGCACGGACGACGCCGGGCCGGCCGTGACCGGCCACGGCGCGTCGGCGGTGCGCGCCGCCGGCCCCGTATCCGCGACCGTGCCGCTCCCCGCCGGGCGCGCGGCACGCGACGGCACACGCCCCCGCCGAGGCATCGTGCGCCAGGGCGGCGCGTCGAGCGGCGTGTGCACCGTGGCCCCGCCCACCCGAGCGGTCCACGCGGGGCACGGGTACCCCGACCGGCCTCCACGGGGCGCTCGGCCCTACGGGCACGGGGCCGCGCGACAGCGCAGGACAGCGGTGATACGCCGCGAACGGCTCGGCGAGCCCCTGTGGGCCGGAACCGACACGGACACGATCCAGGCACGCGCCGAGGCCGAGCGGGGGCGCGTGAAGCGGGGCCCGCGTCCGCTGGGCGCACCGGCACGGCGCTGCCGGCCGGAGAACCCGCCGAGCCCGCGCGTGCCGCACGCACGACGGCTGGCCGCCCCGCGTCGAGAGCTCCGGGAACGGGGGCGCCGGTCCCGCTTCCGCGTGTGCGGGCCCGTCCGGGACTCGTGGCACGGAGCCTGACGTTAGGCTGCCGATCATGCTTGTCGCTGCCGCCGTCTGCCCCTGCCCGCCCCTGCTCGTGCCCGAGGTCGCCGCTGGAGCCGCGCCGGAACTGGCGCCGTTGCGGGACGCCTGCTCGGACGCGGTCAGCGTGCTGGCCGCCGCCCGTTCCGACCGCCTCATCGTCCTGGGCCCGGCCGCCCCGACCACGGACGGCCCGTACGCGCACGACGCCGTCGGCTCGTTCCGTGGCTACGGCGTGGACGTCACGGTGCGACTCGACGGGCACCGCGCGGCGGACGACACCACGGGGCCCGCCGCTGGGGGCGTCGGGGCCGTTACGGCGCGCGCTGCGGAGCCCACCGAGGAACACGGGACACGGGGCGCGGCGCCGCGCACGGACCTGGACCCGGTGGAAGCGGCTCCCGGCCCGGAGCGCGGGGCCGGCCCGGTCACGGAGCGCGCGCTGCCGCTCTCGCTGACCGTCGCCGGCTGGCTGCTGGAGCGTGCCCGCTGGAGCGCCGCCCCCGTGGAGGGCTTCGGCCTCGCCGAGTCGCTGGCCGCCGACCGCTGCACCGCGCTGGGCCGCGAGCTGGCCGGCTCCGCCGACCGGGTGGCCTTCCTGATCTGTGGCGACGGCAGCGCACGCCGCACACTCAAGGCACCCGGCTACCTCGACGAGCGGGCCGCCGCGTGGGACGCGGAGGTGTCCCGCGCACTGGGCGCGGCCGACACCGGGGCGCTGTCGGCACTCGATCCGCACCTGGCCCAGGAGCTCCTCGCGGCGGGCCGCGCCCCGTGGCAGGTGCTCGCCGGCGCGGGAGACGGCGCGGGCCTACGGGGCGAGACGCTGTACGACGAGGCTCCGTACGGCGTCGGCTACTTCGTCACCACCTGGTCGTAGCCGGAGCAGGCTCCCCACCGACCACCCCGCCACCACGCCCCGACACGCAGTCCCCGAAGCCCACGAGCGCCTACGCCACCCGGCGCCACATCCTGGCTGACGGGGCACGGAGCGGCGATCCCGCGGGTACGGGGCAAGTCATCCTGTCGGGGGCACGGGGCACGGGGCACGGGGCACGGGGCACGGGGCACGGGGCACGGGGCACGGGGCACGGGGCACGGGGCACGGGGCACGGGGCGGGCGTTGTGCCGGAGCCACGGGACACGGGGCGGCGTTCGGTGCGGTGCTCCGTGCGGGGCACGGGGCGGGCGGCTCCGGGCGGCGGGCGGGCGTGGCTGGCCCGGCGGGCCCCGCGCGGGGCGGGCGCCGCGGCCCGCCAGGTACGACCACGGCCGCGGAGGCGTGCTCCGCGGCCGTGGTGGACGATCAGGCGTTACCGACCCTGTTGTGGCCCCTTGCCGTCGTCGTCCTTCTGCGCGAGCCGGTCGAGCGCGCCCTTGGCCTTGCCCGCCCCGTTCTCGATCTTGTCGCTGTACTTGCCCTTGGTCTTCTCGTCGACCGTCTTCGCGGCCTTGTCCAGGCCACGCTCGATCTTGTCGCCGTGCTGATTCGCGAGGTCTCCGGCCTTGCCCTTGAGCTGACCGGCCTTCGCCTTGAGATTGTCCAGCAGGCCCATGGGCCACCTTCCCTCGTCGGAGAACTACTGACGGGCGTCTTCCCCGGCTTCGCTGTCCGCAGCCTGCGCGGCGGACTGTTGCTTGGGAATCGTGGCGCCGCCGCCCGCCGCTCCGCCCTCGTCGGCGTCGTCAGCGGTGGAGGCAGCCGCCGCCGAGTCCACCGGTGGCGCGTCACGCTCCTCCGGAGCCGAGGATTCCGCGGCTGATTCCGCGGTCAGGCTACCGTCCTCGTCCGTCCGCTCCGCCGGCACCGGGGCCGCGTTAACCGAGCGCGAAGAACGGCGAAACCTTGAAAAAACACCCATAATCACTCCATAGATTAACCCGTGAGGCGGCGGCCCGGGCGGTACGGGGCGTCCTCTTGCCGCCACTGCCACGATTCGGCTGGCTCGGCGGTGTGCCGAACCCCGCAACGGGCAACGACCACCGCGACCCCCTGTCACGTCGCTCGTTCGAGGAGTAGCCCCCGGGTTTGCGAGACTGGCCCGGTGAACAGTGCAGTCCCCGCTCCGCGGGTCATCGCCGTCGTCGGCCCCACCGCGGCCGGCAAGTCCGATCTCGGGGTCGCCCTGGCCCGACACCTCGGCGGCGAGGTCGTCAACGCCGACTCCATGCAGCTCTACCGTGGTATGGACATCGGCACCGCCAAGCTGCCGGTGGCCGAGTGGCAGGGCGTCCCGCACCGCCTCCTGGACGTCTGGGACGTCACGGAGGCCGCCAGCGTCGCGGAGTACCAACGGCTGGCCCGTGCCGAGATCGACCGACTGCTCGCCGAGGGGCGCACGCCGGTGCTCGTGGGAGGCTCCGGGTTGTACGTACGGGGCGCGATCGACGCCCTGGAGTTCCCCGGCACTGACCCGGTCGTCCGCGCACGGCTGGAGGCGGAGCTGGTCGAGCGGGGCAGCGGGCCGTTGCACGCCAGGCTCGCCGAGGCCGATCCGCGCGCGGGCGCGGCCATCCTGCCCACCAACGGCCGCCGCATCGTCCGTGCCCTGGAGGTCATCGAGATCACCGGCCGCCCCTTCACCGCCAACCTGCCCGATGCCGACTCGGCCGGCGGCGCCGTCTACGACACGGTGCAGATCGGTGTGGACGTCGCCCGCCCGGAGCTGGACGAGCGGATCGCCCGGCGTGTGGACCGCATGTGGGAAGCCGGACTGGTGGACGAGGTGCGCGGCCTGGAGCGCGCGGGGTTGCGCGAGGGGCGCACCGCCTCCCGCGCCCTGGGCTATCAGCAGGTGCTCGCGCTGTTGGCGGGGGAGTGCGACGAAGCGGAGGCACGGGCCGAGACCGTGCGGGCCACGAAGCGCTTCGCGCGCCGCCAGGATTCGTGGTTCCGGCGGGACGCGCGTGTGCACTGGCTCAGTGGCGCCGCCGGCCGCGGCGGGGAACTCCGGGCGCACGCGCTGACGTTGGTCGAACGAGCGGTCACAGCCTGATCACGTGATGGCATCGGGACGCTCCGTGCGTCTTGGAGGCCGCCGCGATCGTGCCATCATCGAGCTTCGATCGTGCCGTGATGTCGAATGTGGGGAGGGCGTACGGCGATGGAGGCCAGCCCTCGCGACACAGCGGAGACGCCGCCACGCGACGAAGCGGAGCCCCTCACGACGGACGACTCCGAGGCGTTGACGCCGGACGGTCCGGACGCGCAGGGGGATGACTCCCCCCTGGAGAAGCCCGCCGAGTCCTTCCGCGACCTGCGTCCGCCCCGGCGGCTGAGGATCTGGCAGATCGCGCCCATCGTCGGGCTCGCCACTCTCGGTTCGTTGATGTTCGCCTTCCCCCTCGCCTTCGAGTTCGGCGACGGCGGTGCGGTGGTGTCCATGCTCGGCCTGTTGCTGAGTTGCTGCGCTGCCGGCTGGGGTCTGATGGCCGCCCGCCGCGTCGGCTACACGTGGCCCGGCCTGCCGCCCCGTGGTTCGGGCCGTAGGGCCGACTGGCGCTACGTCGTCGCCTACGTCGCCCTCGTCGCCCTTCTCGCGGCTCTGGCCATCTGGCGCGTCGCTCGCCTCCGCTGACCCCTCTCCGCCCCGCCCGAACCGCCGCGCACCCCCCGTCACGCGACCCCCCTCGCGCGTGCGCGTGCCCCACACGGCCCGCCACCCCGCTCCGTGCCCCGTGGCTCGCGCCCCGTGTCCGGCGCCGTGCGGGCCGTGATCGCCGCCCCGTGCGGTGGTCCTCCGCGCCCCGTGCCCCATGCCGTCCACACCGCCCGTACGGCCTTCGCCCGCAGCGACGGCGCCCCGCGCCTCGCCCCCCGTGTGGGCGGTCCTCGCGCCGTCGTGGGGGTCGGTGGCGCCGTAGGATCGAAGGATGAGCACCGCAGAGCGGGTTCCGTTCCTCAAGGGGCACGGCACCGAGAACGACTTCGTGATCGTCCCCGACCCGGACAACCGGCTCGACCTGTCGGCGGCGACGGTGGCGCGCGTCTGTGACCGGCGCGCGGGCGTCGGGGGCGACGGGCTGCTGCACGTGGTGCGCTCGGCCGCGCACCCCGAGGCCCGCGCGATGGCCGACGAGGCCGAGTGGTTCATGGACTACCGCAACGGTGACGGCAGCATCGCCGAGATGTGCGGCAACGGCGTACGGGTCTTCGCGCGCTACCTGCGGCACGCCGGGCTGGCCGACGAGGGCGATCTGGCCGTCGCGACCCGAGCGGGCGTGCGCCGGGTGCACATCGCCAAGGCCGCGCCCACCCCCGATGCGCGAGAGGGGGCGGACGCCGGTGGCGCCGTCACGGTCGGGATGGGCCGGTCACTGCTGCCGGACGGGGCGGAGGCACGGGTCACCGTCTCGGTCGGCGAGCGCGCCTGGCCGGCGCTGAACGTCAACATGGGCAACCCGCACGCCGTCGCCTTCGTCGACGACCTCGCCGACGCCGGCAGTCTGCTCGTCGCTCCGGACGTGACGCCCGCCACGGCCTACCCGGACGGCGTCAACGTCGAGTTCGTCGTGGACCGTGGCCCGCGCCACGTCGCCATGCGGGTGCACGAGCGGGGCGTGGGGGAGACCCGGTCCTGTGGCACCGGCGCCTGCGCCGTCATGGTCGCCGCCGCTCGTCGCGACGGCCTGGACCCCGCGGCGCTCGGACACCCCGTCACGTACACCGTCGACGTCCCCGGGGGGCGCCTGACGATCGCCGAGCTCCCGGACGGAAGCGTGGAGATGACGGGGCCCGCCGTGATCGTCGGGGAGGGCACCCTGGAACCGGCGTGGCTCCACGGGGCGCTGGCGAGCGGCACCGCGTAACGCGCGCCACGGGGCGCTGGCGCTGAGGCGACGGGGCCCGCGACGGCAAGGCGTCCCGCCGCGGGCAAACTCACTGCCTTCCCACAACTCCCTATAGGCGAAACATCGGCCCATTCCGCTCGCTCGAATGGGTGATCTGGTTCACGCTCGACGAGAGCGGTTCGGTGGCGCGTGATGGGCTCGGTAGCATCAAGCACCGGCACGGGCGCCCAACTCGGGGCCTGGGGGCCGATCGCCCCGGCAGTCGCTGCCACCGCCGGTCGATGCCGCCGGAGGTGCCCGTGAGCGCAGAGGCCACAAACCCAGCAGAACAGGGTTCGTTCGGCCGAAGGCGTGGCCGCCCGCTCATCGACCTACGTCATCTGCGCAGGTTCGGCCGCGCGGCCCTGCTCGGGCCGGCCCCACGTGGTCGGGTACCGGACGCGATCGAGCACGTGGCCAAGGTGCACCGGGCTCATCACCCCGGGGCGGACCTGGACGTACTGCGCCGGGCGTACGAGCTCGCCGAGTCCTCGCACCGCGGACAGATGCGCAAGAGCGGCGAGCCGTACATCACGCACCCGTTGGCCGTGACGCTCATCCTGGCCGAACTCGGCGCTGAGACCACGACGTTGACCGCCTCGCTGCTGCACGACACGGTCGAGGACACCGAGGTGACGCTCGCTCAGGTGCGGGAGCAGTTCGGTGAGGAGGTCCGCTATCTCGTCGACGGCGTCACGAAGTTGGAGAAGGTCGAGTACGGCGCGGCGGCCGAACCCGAAACGTTTCGCAAGATGCTCGTCGCCACCGGCAACGACGTACGGGTCATGTCGATCAAGCTCGCCGACCGGCTGCACAACATGCGCACCCTGGGCGTGATGCGCCCCGAGAAACAGGCCCGTATCGCGAGCGTCACCCGCGACGTGCTGATCCCCCTGGCCGAACGGCTCGGCGTGCAGGCCCTCAAGACCGAACTGGAGGACCTGGTCTTCGCGATCCTGCACCCCGACGAGTACGCCCGCACGCGCGACCTGGTGGCCGAACACGGCAGCCGCCCCGACCCCCTGGCCGCCACCGCGCGCGGCGTACGCGCGGTGCTGGCCGAGGCGGGCATCGCCGCCGACGTGCTCGTCCGCCCCCGTCACACCGTCTCGGTCTACCGCGTGCGTCGCAAGCGCGGCGAGCTGTCCGGGGCCGACCTGGGGCGGTTGCTGGTGCTCGTCGGGGAGGACGCCGACTGCTACGCCGTCCTCGGCGAGCTGCACACCTGTTTCACGCCGGTCATCTCGGAGTTCAAGGACTTCATCGCCGTACCGAAGTTCAACCTCTACCAGTCGCTGCACACCGCGGTCGCGGGCGCGGACGGCAAGGTGATCGAGGTGCTGATCCGGACCCAGCAGATGCACAAGGTCGCCGAGGCGGGGGTGGTCGCGCTCGGCAACCCGTACGCCGCCGTCGAGGGGCCGGACGGCGCGGGCGACACCGGGGCGGGTGGCGGCGGGGCGCCCGGCCGACCGGCGGAGAGCGTGGACGGGGAGCGGGCCGACCCGACGCGGCCGGGTTGGCTCTCCCGACTGCTGGACTGGCAGCGCGCGGCGGCGGACACGGACACCTTCTGGTCGTCCCTCCGTGACGACCTCGCCCAGGACCGCGAGATCACCGTCTTCGCCGCCGACGGCACCGCCCTCAGCGTTCCCGACGGGGCCAGCTGTGTGGATGCCGTGTACGCCCGGTACGGGGCGGTCGGACACTCCTGCGTGGGGGCCCGCGTCAACGGCCGCCTGGTCACGCTCAGCACCACGCTGCACGACGGGGACAGCGTGGAGTTCCTCATGGCGACCGGGCGTGACGCCGCCTCGTCCGGGCCCTCGCCGGAGTGGCTCACGCACGCGCGCACGCCCGCCGCGCGCATCGCGATCACGCACTGGCTCACGGCGCAGTCCCCGCCGGAGTCCGCCGCCGGCACCCCCGACACGTCGTACGACACGGCGCCCGAGCGGGGCGCACCGGACCCGGCGACCACGGAGCGCGGCGCGGCCGACGACACGGGGCACGAGGCACGGAGCGCGGGGCGCGGGAAACGGGGCGCCGCCCCCATCGAGCGGGGCGCGGGGCACGGGGCGGCGGACACGGAGCCCTCGTCACGAGGCGCCGCCGGGGCACGGGGCGCGGGGCGCGGGGCCGACGAGGCCATGGGCGTAGCCGACGCCGCGCGGCGCGACAGCCCGACAACCTCCGCGACCCCCGGGTTGTGTGACGTCCCCTCACCCGCCACCGCCCCGCACCCGTCGCGAGCCACCGACCCGGCCCCGGAACACGCGCAACACTCGGCCGCGACAGAGGCGAACCCCGGCGCCAGCGACGGCTCGCGGCCCTCGCCGCGCGCCGCCGCCCGGCGGCGACCGGCGGACTCCGGGGACGCGGCCGACACCGCCACCGCGCCCGGCCCGGTCGCCGCCCCGGAAGCGACGGCCACACCCGGCGGTGCCAGCGCCCCGGACACGACCGAGGTGGCCACATCGCGGCCCTCCGCCCCGCCCGGCGACCGGCTCGACGCCGCCGCGCGGCCAGCCCGCCCGTACGGCGCCGACGGGGCAGACCACGATGCGCCGACCGAGGCCGAGCCACGACCGCTCGCCACGGCGGCGCACCAGGTCGACGCGACAGGTGATGACGCCACGGCGCGGACCGGCCCCCCCGCCCGTCTCGCCGTGAGCCCCCCGCCCGCCCCGTCCGACGCCCGTGGCCCCGCCACCGGCCGCCCGTACCCGTCCACGGCCGGCCGTCGGAACCCCACCCCGCCCGCCGGTCCGCGTCGGGGTTCCGGCGTCGTCGTGGACCAGCCCGGCGCGACCGTGCGGCTGGCCGGGTGCTGTACGCCGGTGCCGCCGGACGAGGTGACCGGGTTCGCGGTGCGGGGCCGGGCGGTGACCGTGCACCGGATGTCGTGCCCGGCCGTGGCGCGCATGACCGAGGCCGGGCGGCAGCCTGTCGTGGTGCGCTGGCAGACCGACGCCGAGGAGGTGACGGCCGGCTACCGGGTGACCCTCTGCGCCGAGGCGTTCAGCCGGCCCCACCTGCTCGCCGATCTCACCGAGGTCATCGCCGCGCAGGGCGCGGAGGTCATCTCCGCCGCCGTGGAGCCCCCGCACGAGCAACGCGTCCGCCACACGTACACGCTGCGCCTGCCGGACGCCGGCCGACTGCCGCTCCTGATGCGCGCCATGCGCCAGGTACCGAGCGTGTACGACGTCGTCCGCGCGGGACACGAGCTCGCGGCAGCGGGCCTCTGACCGTCCCCCAAGCCGAGCGATCTTCGCCTCCTCACTACCAGTAACGTTTCGCCACTGTCGGCACCGTGGCGCGTAGCGGGTCGCCGCTGACGCGGTGCCGGGCGGGGCGCGAGCGGCGACCCGGCTGCCAGGGGCGGGTGGCCTCGCCCGACACTCCGGCCAGCGCCCCGTACCGCTTGGGCCGGTCCCGTACCGCTCGGGTTGGACTGAGGCTCGGCGCCGCGCGGCCTGCGGAGGCGAGCCCGCCGGGGACGCCGCGTGCTCCGTGGTGCCCCGGCCCCCGCCGCGCTCGTGGTTGTCCGAATGGCCAGGGCCGCCGGTGCCCGTACGAACACCGCCCCCACACCCCACGCCTCCAAGCGCACCGGACGCCGGATGGCGCGCTGGGAGACGCGCCCCGTCCACGGAGCCGGGATCATCGCCCCGTGCCCCGTGCCCCGTGCCCCGTGCCCCGTGCCCCGTGCCCCGTGCCCCGTGCCCCGTGCCCCGTGCCCCGTGCCCCGTGCCCCGTGCCCCGTGCCGGGTCGGTGGACCGCGCTCGCGCCGTGTGCCCGCGCCGGGGCGCCGCCCCTTCGTGTCCCGGTGCGGCCCGCCGCACCGGCGCCCTCAGCGCGCCGCACGTCACGGGCGCGTGGGTCGCCCGGAGTACGCCGGTTGCGGGGCGTGGACGGAAGGACCCGCCGAAACCCGGGTGACCCTCGCGACGTCGCGTGGGACCATCGTCGTGTCGGCGCGGCAGCGGCTCGGGAATCGTTCGGGCTGGTTGAGCGTTGTCGACACTGACCGTTCTCACACGACGTAAGGATCCAATGACAACCCCTTCCCAGCAGCAGTCGTTCCCCGCCGCGGATTCCTCGGACCGGCAGCGCCTCCCCGAGAACCTTCGGGCCGACGCCCTGATGGAAGAGGACGTTGCCTGGAGCTACGAGATTGACGAGGAGCGCGACGGCGAGCAGTACGACCGCTCCGAGCGGGCCGCGCTGCGTCGCGTGGCGGGCCTGTCCACCGAACTGGAAGACGTCACCGAGGTCGAGTACCGACAGCTGCGACTGGAGCGCGTGGTGCTCGTCGGAGTCTGGACGTCCGGCACGGTCGACGACGCCGAGAACTCCCTGGCGGAGCTCGCGGCGCTGGCCGAGACGGCGGGTGCCCTCGTTCTCGACGGTGTCATCCAGCGCCGCCCCAAGCCCGACCCCGCCACCTACATCGGCTCCGGCAAGGCGCAGGAGCTGCGGGACGTCGTGCTCGAATCGGGCGCGGACACCGTGGTCTGCGACGGTGAGCTCAGCCCCGGCCAGCTCATCCACCTCGAGGACGTCGTCAAGGTCAAGGTCGTCGACCGGACGGCGCTGATCCTCGACATCTTCGCCCAGCACGCCAAGTCGCGTGAGGGCAAGGCCCAGGTCGCGCTCGCGCAGATGCAGTACATGCTGCCGCGGCTGCGCGGTTGGGGTCAGTCGCTGTCCCGTCAGATGGGTGGTGGCGGCGGTGGCGGCATGGCCACCCGTGGCCCCGGTGAGACGAAGATCGAGACCGACCGGCGCCGCATTCGCGAGAAGATGGCGAAGATGCGCCGGGAGATCGCGGAGCTGAAGACCGGCCGCGACATCAAGCGCCAGGAGCGCAAGCGCCACAAGGTGCCCTCCGTCGCGATCGCCGGCTACACCAACGCGGGCAAGTCCTCGCTGCTCAACCGCCTCACCGGCGCGGGTGTCCTGGTGGAGAACGCCCTGTTCGCCACCCTGGACCCGACCGTGCGCCGGGCCGAGTCGCCCAGCGGCCTGCTGTACACCCTCGCCGACACCGTGGGGTTCGTACGACACCTGCCGCACCACCTCGTCGAGGCGTTCCGCTCCACGATGGAGGAGGTCGCGGACGCCGATCTGATCCTGCACGTGGTGGACGGCTCGCACCCGGTGCCCGAGGAGCAGCTGGCGGCCGTGCGCGAGGTGATCCGCGACGTGGGCGCGGTCCACGTTCCCGAGATCGTGGTCGTCAACAAGGCGGACGCGGCCGACCCGGTGGTGCTCCAGCGGCTGCTGCGCATCGAGCCGCGCGCGATCGCCGTCTCGGCCCGCTCCGGGCAGGGCATCGCGGAGCTGTTGGCGTTGGTCGACGCCGAGCTGCCCAGGCCGAGCGTCGAGATCGAGGTGCTGGTGCCCTACACGCGCGGGGCGCTGGTCTCGCGTGTGCACGCCGACGGCGAGGTGATCTCCGAGGAGCACACGTCGGAGGGCACGCTGCTCAAGGCGCGTGTGCACGCGGAACTGGCGGCGGAACTCCAGCCGTATCTGCCGGTGGGATCCACCGACGCCTCGGCGATCACCGCCTGACCCCGACCGTCGTGCCCGGCGGCCGACGTTCGCGCGCCGACCGCGCCGTCGCGCACGCCGTGCGTCGCGTGACCGCAGCCGCTGGCCGGGTACGCGATAGCAGGGCGTACGCCTGACGCGCCAAGGGCCCGCCCCCCTCCACGGTGTCCGTGGGGCGGGGGCGGGCCCTCTGCTGTCGTGCCGCACGCGCGCCCGTCTCGGGCGCGGTTCCGTTGGGGCGGCGCGGCCGTGTCCACGCGCCGGCCGGACCGGCCCCGCGTGACCGCCGTCAGGCCGCCCGTGCCGGGCGCGCGCCCCAGGGCGCGCGCCCGGCGTTCCTTGGCTCAGCGGTTGGCGAACTTCTTGCTCACCGCGTTGTAGACGCCCTTCGCCTCGTCGCCCAGGTGCGGCCCGGCCAGCCAGGTCGCGTTGGCCGGGCCGATCGAGGTGTTGGACACCAGCGCCGGCTGACCGTCCTGGCCCGTGGCGACCCAACCACCGCCGGACGACCCCGCGGTCATCCGGCAGCCGATGCGGTACATAGTCGGCTGAGTGGCGTCCAGCGAGAGCCGCCCCGGCTTGTCGCTGCACTGGTGCAGCGACTGGCCGTCGAACGGTGCGGCAGCCGGGTAGCCGGTGGCCGTCATGTCCTCCATGGACTTCACGGCCGGAGCGTCGAACTCCACCGGCAGCGCCCCGCCGACGGTCTCCTCCAGCGACTTCCCGCTGCCGTCCTCCGGCTTGACCTTCAACACGGCGAAGTCGTACGGCGCGCCCTGACCGCCGACCTTGGCGCCCCGCTCGATCCACTGGTCGGAGGTCTGCGCCCACTCGGCCCACCACAGGCCCTTGGGCGCTATCTGCTCCTTGGGGGCGTTCTCCAGCTCCGCCACCGACAGGCCGCTGTCGTTGTACGAGGGCACGAACATGACATTGCGGTACCAACCGCCGCCCTTGCCCGCGTGCACACAGTGGCCAGCGGTCCAGACCATGTTGGACTTGCCGGGGTTCGCCGGGTCCTTCACCACGGTCGCGGAGCAGACCATCGAGCCTTCGGGGCCGTCGAAGAAGACCTTCCCCGCCTCCGGCGCGTTCGCGCTGTACGGGGTCCGCACCTGCCGTGCGTCCACCGGCTGCGGCTCGGGGTCGGTCACGCCCTGGTCGTCGGCGATGTCGTCCTCAACCGGCTGGTCGGGCTCCTCGGCGTCCTTCATCCGGTCCGGGTCCCACAGGTCCTCGATGATCGGGTTGATGAACTCGCCCGCCTCGCGCAGCCACTCCTTGTCGAAGTTCTTCCAGGCCCCGTCCTTCCACTTGTCCAGGTCGAGCCCGAGGTCCTTGAGCTTGTCGTTGAGGTCGCTCGGCAGCGCCAGGTCGTTCGACCCCTTCTCCGTGGACGCGGTCGGCGCGGAGGCGCCCTCGTTGTCCGAGGAGCCACAGGCGGCGACGGTCAGCGCCAGCGTGGCGGCGAGCGCCGCGGTGGCCAGCACGGACGAGGAGCTCCGGGCGCGCGGGCGCCGCCTGGCGCGCTGGCGAGAGCTGGACGGACGCGTGGATGGCATGGGCGGAACTCCCCCTGGAATGTTCGGGCTGCTCGGTAAAGCGACAAGCGATCTGGATCTGTCATGTACCGCCCTGGCGGAGGGCGGCTCCCCACTATGCCGGTGCCGCGTACGACGGCCGAACGCGGGTCCCCGGTTCCGCCACGCCAGGGAACTGCCACGGAGCCGTGATTCGTCGTCCGCCGCGTCGTTGGTCCCTACGGCGCGCCCAGCCCCCACCCGCGACGGCCTGACGACGACCGACAGACGGCGCCGTGCTCCGGGGTTTGACCGGCCGGGCCGCGCGGGCGGCTGTACGCAGCCGGATACGGGCGCTAGCGAGAGGAAACCGGTGCCGTGGCCACGTTCGAGGCTCCACGCCAGCCGCTGTCCACCACGCCGGCTGGCGTCGTACCACCCCCCGCGACGCCAGGGCACACCGCGCCGTCGGGGGTCGGGCCGACCTTCGCGCCGTCCGCCGCCGCGCCCCGCCCCCGGTCCGTCCGCCGCCGACACCGCGCGCACCCCGCTCTCCAGGACTGGCTCCACGACCGGCCTCACGGCGCGAACGGGGCGGGCCCCGCCCCGGAGTTCTCCGCCCGCGGCAGTCGCGTTCCGGGCCGTGTGCGGAGCCACACCGGGCCGGCGCGGGCACCGCGCGCCCAACCCGAGGGCCCCGCGCCCGTACCACCCTGGCCCAGGCGCACACCCGCGCCCCGACCCCCCGCCGTGGCACGTCACCCAGCACCCCCACCTCGCCCCGACGGGCCGGCCGGGCCAGCCGTCCGGCGGCCGCTCCGGGTGGCCCACGACGGCGCGTGGGCCCCGTCGGTGCGCGGGCCGTGACGGTGCGCCGAACCAGCCCCCACCGTGATGCCCGGCCGTACGCGCCATCCCGCACGGCCAGCCAATGAAGGAGGAAGGCGCCCCGTGGACCGTAGCCCCACCCCCCACGCCGCACACCGCACGGACGCGGTTTCCGGAGCCGACGCGTTGTCGAGCACCCTCGCCCCGTCGGTCCCCGAACAGGTTCGCCGCGGTCAGGAGACCCCGGTCGGCGAGGGCACCGCTCACCCGCCCACTCCTGACCCACTGGACCACCCCGACCCGCACACGGCGGCCGACGCGGCGACCACCGAGAACCTGCTGCGGTGCTGGGCGCGCGAGACGAACACGGCCCCGCCCGAGGGTGGGGTGCTGCGGCTCTCGCTCGTGTCCAGCGGCGTCGTGCTTCTGGTCCCCGCGCCCTACTGGTCGCCGACCGGCTGGCACCGTTTCGGACACCCGCGCCTGGCGGGCGCCCCCGTCGACGCCCCGGCTATCGACGCGCCCACCCTGGCCGCGCTGCTGAGCCGCGAGGCCGCCTACGGCACGGCGCGACGCGACGCCACCCCCCGCGAGGACGGCACCCCAGGCGTCAACCCGGGCGAGGTGGTCGACGCCGCCCCGTACGACGCCGCGCGGTACGCCGAGAGCCCAGCCGGCCCGGGCGAGGCGGCCGGCGACGCCGACGGCCGGTGGGACTCGGGACGTGCCGGCGGCGCTGCGACGGCCCCCGACGGACGCTTCGCGCCGACCGAGGAGGGCGTGTATCCGATCGAGGGCGCGCGGGGCAGCGCGTACGGAGGCGACGGCGCACTCCCGGGCACGTACGGAGCTGACGGCGTGCGCGGCGGCTACGGAGCGGGCGAGGGGCTGGCGCCCCGCACGGACACCGCTGGCGCCGGGCGGGCGGCGACGCACGGCGGGGGAGCCAGGGCGCCGTACGGGGCCGGGCACGGCGCGGCGGACGGTGCCGGACGCGTGGCGGGGCGCGCCGCCGGCCCCGGCGCGGGAGACGGGGCCAGGCGCGGCGG
Organism: Streptomyces sp. NPDC057702; assembly: GCF_042799315.1. NCBI lineage: Bacteria > Bacillati > Actinomycetota > Actinomycetes > Kitasatosporales > Streptomycetaceae > Streptomyces > Streptomyces sp. NPDC057702. Next base: position 69,260 of record NZ_JBHVJC010000006.1, read on the forward strand.
CGCGGGGGAGGGGCTCGGCGCCCATGGCCCCGGCTCGGCCGAGGACGGGGCGGGGGCCCCCGTGTCGCCGGGGCCGGTGGGCGCGGGCGGCGCCGAGCTCGTGGGACGCGTCGCGGACTCCGTGCGGCGCACCGCCGTCTTCCTCGCCGACCGCCGGGCCGCCCCAGATGACCCCGACGCGGGTGGCGCCTTCCTCGCCGGCGAGCAGTCGCTGCTGTTCGGCCATCCGCTGCACCCGACGCCCAAGAGCCGCGAGGCACTCTCCGAGGCCGAGGCCCGCACGTATTCGCCCGAACTGCGCGGCTCCTTCCCCCTGCACTGGCTCGGGGTGCGGCCCTCAGTGCTCGCCCGCGACTCGGCCTGGACCGAGCGGGGCCGCACCGTACCCGCTGACCGCCTCGTGGCCGCGATCGCCCCGGGGATGCCGGTACCGCCCGACGGCATGGTTCCGCTGCCGCTCCACCCGTGGCAGGCGCAGGAGATCCGGCACCGTGACGCGGTGCGGGCCCTCGTCGACGCCGGACTGGTACGCGATCTGGGGCCCGGCGGTGAGCTCTGGCACCCCACCTCCTCGGTACGCACCGTCTACCACCCCGCCGGGCGCGCCATGCTGAAGCTCTCGCTCGGGTTGCGCATCACCAACTCCCGGCGCGAGAACCTCCGCAAGGAACTGCTGCGTGGCGTCGAGGCCCACCGCTTGTTGCGTAGCGGGCTGGCCCGGGAGTGGCGGGCCGCGTGCCCCGGCTTCGACGTCGTGCGCGACCCCGCCTGGCTCGCCGTCGACGGACTCGACGGCGAGCCGGTGCCCGGCGTGGACGTGATCATCCGGCACAACCCCATCGGCGTCACCGACGACGTGGTGTGCGTGGCGGGGCTCGTCTCGCCACGCCCCTGGCCCGGCCAGCGGGCGCCGCGCTCGCGACTCGCCCACCTGGTGACCCGGCTCGCCGCCCGCACCGGGCGCCCCCTCGGCGCCGTGTCGACGGAGTGGTTCCTGCGCTACCTGCACACCGTCGTCCGGCCGATCCTGTGGCTGGACGGCAGGGCGGGTGTCGCGCTCGAAGCCCACCAGCAGAACACGCTGGTGCTCCTTGACGGGGACGGCTGGCCCGCCGGCGGGCGCTACCGCGACAACCAGGGGTATTACTACCGCGAGTCGCGGCGCACGGAGCTCCACCGCCGGCTGCCTGGCCTCGGCGCGCACAGCGACACGTTCGTCACCGACGCCGTCGCCGACGAGCGCTTCGCGTACTACCTGGGCGTCAACAACGTGCTCGGCCTCATCGGCGCGTTCGGCGCCCAGCGGCTCGGTGACGAGCGCCTCCTCCTCGCCGCCTTCCGCCGCTTCCTGGGCGAGGCGTCCCGCCAGCCGGTGGCATGCCGCTCCTCGCTGCCCGCCCGTCTGCTCGACGCGCCCACGCTGCGGTGCAAGGCCAACCTTCTCACCCGGCTGCACGGTCTGGACGAACTGATCGGGCCGGTGGACACCCAGTCCGTCTACGTCACCATCGCCAACCCCGTCGCCCCGTCCACCACCTGTTCTCCGTGAAGCCGAGAGCCGCCATGAGACCCACCGACCCCCCGCCCGGCGCCACCGATCCCACCGCCCCTGGCGGCGGACCGAGCGCCGGCCCCACGCCTGCCCCCTCCACGCCGCAACGCGCGCGCGGTGGCCGCCGCCCGACGCGACGCCTCGCCCCACCGCGAGGCACCGGTCCGACCGCCAGCCAGGGCCCGCCGGCCGCACCCCGCTCCGCACCACGCCGCACCGGAGCAGTCGGTGCGGACGGTGCCGACGACGTGCGAGCGCGGCTCACGGAACTCCCGACCCCCGGCCGCGCCGCTGACACCCGTGTCGCCCCGGGCGGGAGCGGGGGAGGCGTCGACGCTGATCCCGCCCACGACCAGGCCTCCCGGCCGACCGCCCGCCACGACGCTGCGGGCTCCGCCCCCACGGCTCCCACGTCCGACGGCGTCGCGTCGGCCTCCCGGAGCACGGCCGCCCGCGCCGCGCCCCCACCCGAACCGGCGTGCGCCCCGCCAGCGCCCCGTGTCGCCGGACGCCCCCACCCGCCGCCGTCCCCCGCGCGCGCGGCCAGCCCGCTCGGCGACCTCGCGCGCTGGGGACCAGCCACCACCCCCTGCGGCACCTTCCGACTCGTCCCCGTCTCCCTCTCCCGCGACCTGCCCCGCATCACACGCTGGATGAACGATCCGTCCGTGGCCGCCTTCTGGGAGCTCGCCGGGCCCGACCAGACCACCGAGCGGCACCTGCGGGCACAGCTCGACGGAGACGGACGCAGCCTGCCCTGCCTCGGCGTCCTCGACGGCGTACCCGTCAGCTACTGGGAGGTCTACCGCGCCGACCTGGACCCGCTCGCCCAGCACTACCCGGCGCGCCCCCACGACATCGGGCTGCACCTGCTCATCGGCGGCGTGGCCGACCGGGGTCGGGGCATCGGCACGTCCCTGCTCCGCGCGGTCGCCGACCTGGTCCTTGACCACCGACCCGACTGTGGCCGCGTGATCGCCGAGCCCGACCTGCGCAACACCCCTTCCATCGCGGCCTTCCTCGGCGCCGGGTACCGCTTCAGCGCCGAGGTGTCCCTTCCCGACAAGAGCGCGGCCCTGATGGTCCGGGACCGGGCGCTACGCCACCTCCTGTGACCTCGGCACCAAGGAGCTCACCTTGCGATCCTCACCCCAGCCCCCACCTCCGTCGCGGCCCCCGCGCCCCCACCGCCGCCTCCCCGGGGCCAGACCCCCGCACCCGTCGCCGCCCGCCCAGCCCCCCACGACCGCGACGGCCGACGTCTGGCGGCACGCCGGCCGCCGCATGCTGGCCAAGATGCTCGCCGAGTTCGCCTACGAGGACGTCCTCACCCCCGAACACGACACGGAGGCCCCTGACGAGCCCGGCGCCCGCCCCGGGGAGCGGGCGTACCGGCTCCCCGAGGTCGGTGGCGTGACCTACCGCTTCCGCGCCCGCCGTGGCGCGTACGGCCACTGGACCATCGACCCCACGTCGCTCACTCCCGGTACCGATCCGCTGCGCTTCCTCGCCCTGGCCCACGACGAACTCCTCGGCCTCAGCGGCGACACCACCGGGCACCTGATCCGCGAACTCACCGCCACCCTGGCCGCCGACGTCCACCTCGACACCGAGGCCCTGACCGCCGCCGACCTCGCCGACCTGGACTACGCCGACCTCGAAGGCCACCAGACCGGCCACCCCTGGCTCGTGGCCAACAAGGGCCGCCTCGGCTTCTCGGCGGCCGACGCCGCCCAGTGGGCACCCGAAGCCCGCCGCGCTCACCTCCTCCCCTGGCTGGCCGTCCGACGCGGCCTGGCCCACTACCGGGGCGTGCCCGCGCTGGCCACCCCCGACCAGCTCTACCGCGAGGAACTCGACGCCCCCACGCGTGCCACCTTCCACCGCACCCTCACCGAGCACGGCCGGGACCCGGCCGACTACCTGCTGCTCCCCGTCCACCCCTGGCAGTGGGACGAGGTGATCGCCCCCCTCTTCGCCCCGCAACTCGCCGACGGCAGCATCATCCCCCTGCCCACTGACAACGCCCGCCGACTGCCCCAACAGTCCATCCGGACCTTCCTCAACGTCAGCCGGCCCGAGGCGCGCACCGTCAAGCTGCCCCTCTCCGTCCTCAACACCCTGGTCTGGCGTGGGCTCCCCACCGAACGCACGCTCGCGGCGCCGGCCGTGACCGCCTGGGTGCACGCGCTGCGCGACGGCGATCCGTTTCTACGCGACGAGACCCGGGTCATCCTGCTCGGCGAGACCGCGTCCGTCACCGTCGAGCACCCGCTGTACGACCGCCTGCCCGGAGTGCCCTACCAGTACAAGGAGTTGCTGGGGTGCATCTGGCGGGAGCCACTGGCGCCGCAGCTCGAACCGGGGGAGCGCGCGCGAACCCTCGCCGCGCTGTTGCACACCGATGCGCGGGGGCGCGCCTTCACCGCCGAGCTCGTCGCACGCTCCGGACTCACGCCGAGCACCTGGTTGCGCCGCCTGTTCGCCGCACTCCTGCCGCCGTTACTGCGATTCCTCTACCGCTACGGCACCGTGTTCTCCCCGCACGGGGAGAACACGGTCGTGGTCTTCGACGAGCGTGACGTGCCTGTCCGCCTCGCGATCAAGGACTTCGTCGACGACATCAACGTCAGCGCCCAGCCACTGCCGGAGCACGCCACCATGAGTGATGACGTGCGAGGTGTGCTGCTCAGCGAGCCGCCCGGGTTCCTGACCCAGTTCATCCACTCCGGCCTGTTCGTCGGCGTCTTCCGCTACCTGGCACCGCTGTGCGAGGAGCAACTGGGCGTTCCCGAGGCGCGGTTCTGGTCCCTGGTGCGCAAGGAGATCCTGCGCCACCACCGGCGCTTCCCGGACCTCGCGCCCCGCTTCGCCCTGTTCGACCTGCTCACCCCCACCATCGAGCGGTTGTGCCTGAACCGGAACCGGCTGCACCTGGACGGTTACCGGGACAGCCCCGACCGCCCACACGCCGCCGTGCACGGCCGCGTACCCAACCCGTTGCACGGTGGATGACCGGCACTGTCAGTGGCGCCCCGTAGGCTGGCGTTCCTATGACTCCTTCGCCTTCACCGTCTCTCACCGACCTGCTGCACGCCGCTGTGACCGCCGTCGGCGGCACGGAGCGTCCCGGGCAGGTCAGCATGGCCACCGCCGTCGCCGAGGCCATCGGCGCCACCCGGTTCCTCGACCAGGACGACGGTGGCGGTGAGGCGGCGGGCGAACACACGCATCTGCTCGTCCAGGCGGGCACGGGCACGGGCAAGTCCCTCGGCTACCTGGTGCCGGCCATCGCGCGCGGCGAGCGCGTGGTGATCGCCACCGCGACGCTGGCGCTCCAGCGCCAGCTCGTGGAGCGCGACCTGCCGCGCACGGTCGACGCGCTGCACCCGCTGCTGCGCCGCCGTCCCGAGTTCGCGATGCTCAAGGGGCGGTCCAACTACCTGTGCCTGCACCGGCTGCACGAGGGCGTGCCGCACGAGGAGGAGGACGGGCTCTTCGACCCGTTCGAGGCCGCCACGCCGCTCCCGGGCCAGGCCGCCAGCCGACTGGGCAAGGACCTGCTGCGGCTGCGCGACTGGGCGGACGAGACGGAGACCGGTGACCGTGACGACATGACGCCCGGCGTCTCCGACCGCGCCTGGGGACAGGTCTCCGTCTCCTCGCGGGAGTGCCTGGGCGCGTCGAAGTGCGCGTACGGCGCGGAGTGCTTCGCCGAGGCGGCCCGCGAGCGCGCCAAGCTCTCGGACGTGATCGTCACCAACCACGCCCTGCTCGCCATCGACGCCATCGAGGGCGCCCCCGTGCTGCCCCCGCACGAGGTGTTGATCATCGACGAGGCGCACGAGCTGGTCTCCCGGGTCACCGGGGCCGCGACCGGCGAGCTGACCCCGGGCCAGGTCAACCGTGCCGTGCGACGCTCCGCGAAGCTCGCGAACGAGAAGGCGGCGGATGCCCTGCAGACGGCCGCCGAGAGCTTCGAGCGGCTGATGGAGCTGGCCCTGCCCGGCCGCCTGGAGACGATCCCCGAGGACCTCGGGTACGCCCTGATGGCGCTGCGCGACGCGGCCCGCACGGTGATCTCGGCCATCGGGAGCACCCGGGACAAGTCGGTGCAGGACGAGGACGCTGTCCGCAAGCAGGCGCTGGCCTCGGTGGAGAACGTACACGCGGTCGCGGAACGGCTCGTGGAGGGTTCCGAGTACGACGTGGTGTGGTGCGAGCGGCACGATCGCTTCGGCGCCTCGCTACGCGTCGCCCCCATGTCCGTCTCGGGGCTGCTGCGCGAGAAGCTCTTCAGCGAGCGTTCGGTGGTACTCACCTCGGCCACCCTCAAGCTCGGCGGCGACTTCAACGGCGTGGGCGCCTCGCTCGGCCTCGCCCCCGAGGGCATGGCGGAGAAGGCCGGCGCCGACGACCCGACCATGCCGCGCTGGAAGGGTCTGGACGTCGGTTCACCGTTCGACTACCGGAAGCAGGGCATCCTCTACGTCGCCCAGCACCTGGCGCAGCCCGGCCGCGAGGCCGGGCGGGCCGACATGCTCGACGAGCTGACCGAACTCGTCGAGGCGGCCGGCGGGCGCACGCTGGGGCTCTTCTCGTCCATGCGGGCCGCGCAGACCGCGGCCGAGGAGCTGCGCGGGCGCCTCGACCAGCCGATCCTGCTGCAGGGCGAGGAGACGCTGGGCGAGTTGATCCGCACCTTCGCGGCCGATCCGCGCACGTGCCTGTTCGGCACGCTGTCCCTGTGGCAGGGCGTGGACGTGCCGGGGGCGAGCTGCCAGCTCGTGGTCATGGACCGCATCCCCTTCCCACGCCCCGACGATCCGCTGATGAGCGCCCGGCAGAAGGCGGTCGAGGAGGCCGGCGGTAACGGCTTCATGGCGGTCGCGGCCACGCACGCGGCGCTGCTGATGGCCCAGGGAGCCGGCCGGCTCGTCCGCGCGTCGGGGGACCGCGGCGTGGTGGCGGTGCTGGACCCCCGGCTCGCCAAGGCCCGGTACGGAAGCTTCCTGCGGGCCTCGATGCCGGGCTTTTGGTACACCACCGACCGGAACCAGGCCCGCCGCTCCCTCGCCGCCATCGACGCTGCGGCCAAGGCCAGCGAGTAGATCGGCCGGCAACGCGATCGGGTGCGAGCCGCGAGCCCGGGAAGGGATCGCGACTCGCACCCGATCAGCACACGCGGTACGTGCTCTGGGCTCTCAGGACGCGCGGGACGCGCGGGACGCGCACTCGCCCACGCGTCTCGCCCGGGGCGCTTCCACCTACTCGGCCGATCACGATGCGCCGCTGGCGCGTGGAGTGCGGGGAGAAGTCGAAGAGAGGCAGCCCCGGAACCGGCGCAGTGGTTCCGGGGCCGGTCGTGAGAGGCGGTCAGACGCGGCGCAGCACCGCGACGACCTTGCCGAGAATCGTTGCCTCGTCACCGGGGATCGGTTGGTACGCGGCGTTGTGCGGGAGCAGCCAGACATGGCCGTCCTCGCGCTTGAACCGCTTGACCGTGGCTTCGCCGTCCAGCATCGCGGCCACGATGTCCCCGTTCTCGGCGACCGGCTGCCGGCGGACGGTAACCCAGTCCCCGTCGCAGATGGCCGCCTCGACCATGGAGTCGCCGACCACCTTGAGGACGAACAGCTCACCGTCGCCGACGAGTTGGCGGGGGAGCGGGAAGACGTCCTCGACCGACTCCTCGGCGAGGATCGGCCCGCCGGCGGCGATCCGTCCCACGAGCGGCACGTACGAGGCCGCCGGCTTACCCGCCGTGTCCGCCGGCGGGGTGGCGCTGGGCTGGTCGGAACCGCGTACCTCGTACGCGCGCGGCCGGTGCGGGTCGCGGCGTAGGAACCCCTTGCGCTCGAGGGCCATGAGCTGGTGGGCGACGGACGAGGTGCTGGAGAGCCCCACGGCCTGCCCGATCTCGCGCATGGACGGCGGATAACCCCGCCGCTGAACGGAGTCGCGAATCACCTCGATGACGCGCCGCTGCCGATCGGTCAGCCCCGAGCTGTCCGCGCGAATTCCCGGAGGTCGGCCAGGTAGCGAGCGGGCTGGCCGCTGCCCCTCTGGATGTGTGATGGCGTCATTCATCGTGTGTGCCGATTCGAGTCGGTTCCGGGAGCGGTCCTGGGCGGTGATGGTCGCGCTGTCGGCGGTGGTGGTCACGTCGGCCCCTCTCGATATGTTCTCCCTAGTTAGCCAACGGTAGTTGCTTTCGAAAGGTTGCGCCAAACACACGTTCGAGTGAAAATCCGCAGATTAGCTGACCTGATCGCAAGGCTTCGTGTATGCGGCGGGAGGGATTCGGGCCATCACGGTACCGCTCGGCGTCCGGACGGACCGGCGTGGGGCGGTTCGCGCCGACGGGCTTCGCGCCGCGCCTTCCCGGCTACCGTACGTAATCGAAAGGGGTCTCGATCGGGCGTCCGCGGTGCCCCGCGGAGGGTGGCGCACGCGTCGTCGCCGGGTCGGCCTCTCTCGGGCGGGACGCGGCGCGTCCAGTGTGCCAGTCGCGCCCCCGTGGCTCCACGGCCGCCGCCCTTCCCGTACCCTCGTGGCTGCCGCTGTGCTGTGACACGCCACGCCGGAGGTTGACGATCCGCCACCAGATCTAGTGGTTTGATGGTCACCGGCCGCCCATAGGTTGTGGTCCCGGGTGAATCATCACCGGAGTCTTCGCCTATGCTTGGGCCGCAGTCGACAGGCCCGCCAACGGGCCCGTCAAGCGCTATTGACGCTGGGATTCGTGCGCCGTTTTTCAGGGCGGGAAGGGTGAGGACGTCATGCACTGCCCTTTCTGTAGGCACCCTGACAGTCGCGTGGTCGACAGTCGCACTACCGATGACGGCTGCTCGATCCGCAGGCGCCGGCAGTGTCCCGACTGCTCCCGCCGGTTCACCACCGTGGAGACGGCGTCACTCATGGTGATCAAGCGCAGTGGGGTCACCGAGCCCTTCCGGCGCGACAAGGTCATCTCCGGAGTGCGCAAGGCGTGTCAGGGGCGCCCCGTGACTGAGGACGCCCTCGCTCAGCTCGGCCAGCGCGTCGAGGAGGCGGTCCGTGCCACCGGAAGCGCCGAGCTGACCACGCACGACGTCGGGCTGGCCATACTCGGGCCGCTCCGCGAACTGGACCTCGTCGCGTACCTGCGCTTCGCCAGCGTTTACCAGGCCTTCGAGTCGCTTGAGGACTTCGAGGCCGCAGTCGCGGAGTTGCGCGCCGGGGCGACCCGCGCCGCCGACTAGCGATCACACGAAGACGTGCCCGGGACGCTTCGCGTGCCCGGGCGACAGACAGGCATCGCGCCATGGAACAAACTGGCGTAATTGGGCGTTTTGCCCGTATCAGGGAGGCGGAATGACAGAGACGACGAGCGGTACGGCACGAGGTTCCCGTTCCAAGGGAAACAAGGCCACCAAGGGCTTGCGTATCGAGCGCGTCCACACCGCCCCCGGCGTGCACCCGTACGACGAGGTTGTGTGGGAGCGCCGGGACGTCGTCATGACCAACTGGCGCGACGGCTCGATCAACTTCGAGCAGCGTGGCGTCGAGTTCCCCGACTCCTGGTCCGTGAACGCGGTCAACATCGTCACCAGCAAGTACTTCCGCGGCGCGGTCGGTTCCCCCGGCCGCGAGTCGAGCCTGCGGCAGCTCATCGACCGCGTGGTCTCCACGTACCGCAAGGCCGGCGAGACCCACGGCTACTTCGCGTCCCCGGCCGACGCCGAGATCTTCGACCACGAGCTGACGTACGCCCTGCTCCACCAGGTGTTCTCCTTCAACTCGCCGGTCTGGTTCAACGTGGGGACCAAGCAGCCGCAGCAGGTCAGCGCCTGTTTCATCCTCTCCGTCGACGACTCCATGGAGTCGATCCTCGACTGGTACAAGGAAGAGGGGATGATCTTCAAGGGCGGTTCCGGGGCCGGTCTGAACCTCTCCCGCATCCGTTCCAGCAGGGAGCTGCTGTCCTCCGGCGGCAACGCCTCGGGCCCCGTCTCCTTCATGCGTGGCGCGGACGCCTCCGCGGGAACGATCAAGTCGGGCGGCGCCACCCGCCGCGCGGCCAAGATGGTCGTCCTGGACGTGGACCACCCGGACGTCGAGGCGTTCATCGAGACCAAGGTCAAGGAGGAGGAGAAGGTCCGCGCGCTGCGCGACGCCGGGTTCGACATGGACCTGGGTGGCGACGACATCACCTCCGTCCAGTACCAGAACGCCAACAACTCGGTCCGGGTCAACGACGAGTTCATGCGCGCCGTCGAGGCCGGCAGCTCGTTCGGGCTGCGTGCCCGCATGACCGGTGAGGTCATCGACGAGGTCGACGCCAAGGGCCTGTTCCGCAAGATGGCCGAGGCCGCCTGGGCCTGCGCCGACCCGGGCATCCAGTACGACGACACCATCAACCACTGGCACACCTCGCCGGAGTCGGGTCGCATCACCGCCTCCAACCCGTGCAGCGAGTACATGCACCTGGACAACTCCTCGTGCAACCTCGCCTCGCTCAACCTCATGAAGTTCCTGCGCGACGACGACGCGGGCAACCAGTCGTTCGACGCCGAGCGCTTCGCGAAGGTCGTCGAGCTCGTCATCACCGCGATGGACATCTCCATCTGCTTCGCCGACTTTCCCACCGAGAAGATCGGTGAGACGACGCGGGCCTTCCGCCAGCTCGGCATCGGCTACGCCAACCTCGGCGCCCTGCTCATGGCCACCGGTCACGCCTACGACAGCGACGGCGGTCGCGCCCTGGCCGGCGCCATCACCTCGCTGATGACCGGCACCTCCTACCGCCGCTCCGCGGAGCTGGCCGCCGTGGTCGGTCCGTACGAGGGGTACGCCCGCAACGCCGACGCCCACAAGCGCGTCATGAAGCAGCACTCGGACGCCAACGGTGCCGCCAAGCGCATGGACGACCTGGACTCGCCGGTGTGGGCCGCGGCGACCGAGGCATGGCAGGACGTCGTTCGGCTCGGGGACAAGCACGGCTTCCGCAACGCCCAGGCGTCGGTGCTCGCGCCCACCGGCACCATCGGCCTGATGATGGACTGCGACACCACGGGCGTCGAGCCCGACCTGGCGCTCGTCAAGTTCAAGAAGCTGGTCGGCGGCGGCTCCATGCAGATCGTGAACAACACGGTCCCCAAGGCGCTGAAGCGCCTCGGCTACCAGCCGGAGCAGGTCGAGGCGATCGTCGGCCACATCGCCGAGCACGGCAACGTGGTGGACGCCCCGGGGCTGCGACACGAGCACTACGAGGTGTTCGACTGCGCGATGGGCGAGCGGGCCATCTCGGCCATGGGACACGTGCGGATGATGGCGGCGGCCCAGCCCTTCCTCTCCGGCGCGATCTCCAAGACCGTGAACCTCCCCGAGTCGGCCACGGTCGAAGAGGTCGAGGAGGTGTACTACGAAGGGTGGAAGCTCGGTCTGAAGGCGCTGGCGATCTACCGCGACAACTGCAAGGTCGGCCAGCCGCTGTCGGCCAAGAAGAAGGAAGAGAAGGCTCAGGCCGAGCCGGAGCCGGAGAAGGTCGTCGAGTACCGGCCGGTCCGAAACCGCCTGCCCAAGGGGCGCCCCGGCATCACCACCTCCTTCACGGTCGGCGGCGCCGAGGGCTACATGACGGCCAACTCCTACCCGGACGACGGGCTGGGCGAGGTCTTCCTGAAGATGTCCAAGCAGGGTTCGACCCTCGCGGGCATGATGGACGCGTTCTCGATCGCCGTCTCGGTCGGCCTGCAGTACGGGGTGCCGCTGGAGACCTACGTCTCGAAGTTCACCAACATGCGCTTCGAGCCGGCGGGGATGACCGACGACCCGGACGTACGGATGGCGCAGTCGATCGTCGACTACATCTTCCGCCGCCTGGCGCTCGACTTCCTGCCGTTCGAGACGCGCTCCGCGCTCGGCATCCACTCGGCCGACGAGCGTCAGCGCCACCTGGACACCGGCTCGTACGAGGCGAGTGACGACGAGGTCGACGTCGAAGGACTGGCTCAGTCGGCCCCGCGTCAGCTGGCGGCCCCGAAGGCGGCCGAGCGCAAGCCCGAGGTGACGGCCGTGCCGGCGCCCAAGCAGGCGCACAACTCCACGGAACTGGTGGAGATGCAGCTCGGGCTCAACGCGGACGCCCCGCTGTGCTTCTCGTGTGGCACCAAGATGCGCCGTGCGGGGAGCTGCTACCTGTGCGAGGGCTGCGGCTCGACGAGCGGCTGCAGCTAACCGCGTGATCGCGCGGGGAGCTGGCGGCGCCGAGCGCCGCACAGGCTGAGGGCGCGCACGCCTGACGTGGCGGGGACCGGTGGTGCACCGGCTCCCGCCACGTCTACGTGTGGAGACAGTCGCTCGGGTCACCGCCATCGGGGCCCCCGGTGGCATTTGACACGATGGTCGCCTCGCGGGGTGGGAGAAGTCGGCCGTGCGGCCGGACGTGCGGAGAGGGAGAGCCCGTGAGTGAGTCCGTCTGGGGCGGCGACCGGTTGGACCTGGGGGCGTACCTGGCGCGCGTCGGCCTCGCCGCCACGGACGGGTTCGCCGTGGACCTGGAGACTCTGAGAGCTCTGCACCGGGCTCATGTGGCGGCCTTCCCCTTCGAGAACCTGGAAATCCTGCTCGGGCGGCCCGTCCCGCTGGACGTCGAGGCACTCCAGGCCAAGATGGTCCGACAGCGGCGTGGCGGTTACTGCTACGAGCAGAACCTGTTGTTCGCCGCGGTCCTGGAACGGCTGGGTTTCACGGTCACGGGTCTCGGCGCGCGCGTGCGCATGGGGTCCGACAAGCTGCGCGCCGAGACGCACATGCTGCTGCGTGTCTCGATACGGGGCTCGGACTGGATCGCGGACGTCGGCTTTGGCGGCGAGGGCCTCCTTGAACCGCTGCCGTGGACGGACGGTGTCGAGTGCCAACAGGGGGACTGGACCTTCGGACTGGTCGGCGAGCCGGCGGGGGTGTGGTCGCTGCGGTCGCTGCACCCCGATGGCTGGTTCGACCTGTACGCCTTCACCACGGAGGAGCGCTTCCCGGTCGACTACGAGGTGCGCAACCACTACATCGCCACTCATGAGCGCTCTCCCTTCGTTTGCCGCCCGGTGGTGCAGCAGACCGAGTCCAGCGCGCGCCGTAATCTCGTCGGCGCGCGACTGTCCGTCGCGCGCCCCGACGGCACGGCGGAGGAACGCGAGGTCGCGGCAGCGGAGCTGGTGGATGTGCTGCTCAGTGAGTTCGGCATCGAACTGTGTGACGTCGACGGGGAGAAGCTTGTCCGGGGGTATGCCTCCGGTTCGTGACGGCGATGGTCGTGTGGGCCGTACGATGATGCGGTGCTGGTCAAGTGGATTCGTTGCTCCGTGATGGACCGACCCGGGTTCGAGCGCGGTCAGCGGAAATGGGCGGGGTTGCTCGGCGAGCCGGGCTTCCGTGGGCAGGGCGGCGGGTGGAGTCGTACGCGCCCGGACGTGGCGCACATCTTCGGGTTCTGGGAGAGCCGCGCGTTCTACGACTCCTTCATGGCGCGTTCGCACGACCGCCTGGCCGCAGGTCAGACGGGAACGTATACGGACATGCAAGTGCTGCTCTTTGAGCGGCAGTTCGACGTCAAGGTGGGATTCGAACCCCGCTTCAGCGATGTGGACGTGGCCCGCGTCGCCCACTGCCAGGTGCACGAGGAGCGCGTGGAGCACTTCACCCTGATGCAGGAGAAGGTCTGGAACCCGGCGATGGCGGGATCACCCGGCATGCTCCGGGGTGTATTCGGCCAGGCTCCCGGCCACGAGTTCCTCGTGCTGTCCCTGTGGAACTCGGCGGCTGAACACGGCAAGTACCGACAGGAGCGAGTGCGACGGCTCGGGGCCCGGGCCGAAGTGGACACGGACATCGCCGCGCTGGCGGGAGACGTGGTGGCGGTGGAGCCGTCCTGGACCGTGTGACCGGCGCGGATGGTGTTGTCGCCTGAGGAGGCGTAGCGGCCGTCGACGCTCGACGCGCAGGGCGGGGCGCACACCGGGGTGTCACCGTCCTCACCTCACTCCTTCGTCGGGGTCGCCCGTGGGGCCCGTGTGGTCGAGATGGTCCCAACCGGAGGCGTGGTGCCGACCGAATCGGCGCCGGTTATGTACGCCCCGGCCCTGACGGCGGCCAGTGTGGCGAGGGCGCTCTGCCGTGCGTGTGTCGCGTCGATCGGCTCCCGGGTCACGAAGACCCGGAAGAACAGAGGGGCGCAGACGGCGCGGGCGACGGCCCCCGCGTCCGTCCCGGAGGGGGCCTCGCCCCGCTCGACGGCCCGGCTGATCAGCGGGCCACACCGGTCGAAGCGTTCGCGGTAGAAGTCCCGCAGCCCTTGCGCGGCGCGCTCCGACTGGAACGCCGCCGCGACGAAGGCGGAAGGCGCGGCAGCTCGCGTGCGGTCACCGAACGTGGCCGTGACCTCGTCGGCCAGCGCGCTCAGGTCGCCTTCGAGGCTGCCCGTGTTCGGCGGAGCCCAGGAATCCTCTCCCGCGAGATCGAGCACGTCCACGATGAGCCCGTCGACGCCACCCCAGCGTCGGTAGAGCGTCGTCTTGTGTACTCCGGAGCGCTCCGCCACGTACTCGATGGTCAGGCCCGGGTAGCCGTGGTCGGCCAGGCCGGTGAGGACGGCGTCACGGACGGCCGCCCGGGTGCGCGCGGTCCGCCCGCCGGGGCGCACGGTTCCAGGTGAGTTGCCGGAGTCCCGAGTCATGCGCAACCCCCGTTGCGTTAGTTGGGTGACCGTGTCATGCTGACTGTAACGCAACTTCAGATGCATTTAAAGCCCGGATGTCTTCCATCCGAGGAGAACTTGGGGGCCACTTGCCTACGCAGATCTCGCTGCGCGATGTCACCGTCACCCGCGGGGATCGACTGCTGCTCGACGACGTGTCGTTCGCCGCGCGGCCCGGTGAGCGTGTCGGCATCGTGGGGGAGAACGGTGCGGGGAAATCCACGCTTCTGCGCTTGATCGCTGGCGTGGACCACCCCGACGAGGGCGATGTCGTGGTCGTCGCCGACGGTGGGGTCGGGTACCTGGCGCAAGCTCCCGAACTGCCCCAGGACCGCACAGTGGCGGACGCCATCGACCGGGCCCTGGAGGAACTGCGGCATATGGAACGGCGACTGCGCACGCTGGAGAGCGCGCTCGGCGACGCCACTCGCGAGGAGTTGGAGGAGTACGGGGAGCTGCTCACCGTGTTCGAGGCTCGTGGGGGATACGAGGCCGAGGTCCGAGTGGACAAGGCCCTGCGAGCCCTGGGGCTCGCGCACCTCGGTCGCGACCGGCGACTCGGTGGGCTCTCCGGCGGTGAGCAGGCCCGCCTCGGGTTGGCCTGTCTGATCGCCGCGGCACCCGAGGTCATGCTTCTCGACGAACCCACCAACCACCTCGACGCCAGGGCTCTGACCTGGCTGGAGGACGCCCTTCGAGCCCACCCGGGCACCGTGCTCGCGATCTCCCACGACCGCGTGTTCCTGGAACGCGTGGCCACCGCGATCGTGGAAGTGGACGGTGATCGTCGTGCTCTGGTGCGCTACGGCGACGGGTATCAGGGATTCGTCGCCGAGCGAGCCGCTGCCCGCCACCGCTGGGAGCAGGCTTACGAGCAGTGGTGCGCGGACGTCGCCGCACTGTCGGAAGCCGCCGTCACCACCGCTCCCCGCGTGGCGTACGGACGGGCGAGGAAGGACGGCAACAAGATGGCCTACGGCCGGGACAAGGGCCGCGTCCAGGCCTCGGTCTCCAGCCGGGTGCGCAACACGCAGGAGCGGCTGCGACGGCTCCAGGCGGACCCGGTGACCAGGCCGCCCGATCCGCTGCGGTTCGCCGCGCGGCCGGCACGTGGGTCCGCCGGCGGGGAGCTCGTCTCCCTGGACGCGATACGGGTGGCGGACCGACTGTCGGTGCCCACGTTGTCGGTGCGAGCCGGACAGCGTCTGCTGATCCACGGCGAGAACGGGGCAGGCAAGTCCACACTGCTCCGAGTCATGGCCGGTGTGATCCAGCCGGATGACGGGCAGGTCCGCCGGCGAGGCAGCATCGGCTACCTCGCCCAGGAGATACCGGTGAGCATTCCCGCGGAACGCTTGCTGGCCGTGTTCGGACGAGGGCTGCCGGGTGGATCTGACGAACACACTGAGCGGCTGCTGTCCTTCGGGTTGTTCCGTGAACGCGATCTGCACGTCCCGGTGGGCTCGCTCTCGGTCGGGCAGCGCCGCCGCCTGGCTCTTGCCAGGCTCCTCGCCAGGCCGATGGATCTGCTGCTACTCGACGAGCCGACCAACCATCTGGCGCTGGGGCTGGTCGAAGACCTGGAAGCCGCTCTCGCTCGATGGCAGGGAGCCCTGGTCGTGGTCACCCACGATCGGTTGCTGCGTGCTCGATTCGCGGGTGACCACCGTGAGCTGAGCGAAGGACGTCTCCTCGCCTGCTGAGCGCACGCCGCGCTTCTCGGGGTAGCGCTGCGGATGCTCGTGACGACGGCACGTGGCGGGCCGATCTAGGGTGGCGGCATGGCACAGCCCCAGCGCATCGTCCTCATCCGGCACGGCGAGTCCGAGGGAAACGTTGACGACACCGTCTACGAGAGGGAGCCCGATCACGCGCTGGCCCTCACGTCGAAGGGCCAGCGGCAGGCCGTCGAGGCGGGCGCGGCGCTACAGGAGGCCTTCGGCGACGAACTGATCTCCGCGTACGTCTCCCCGTACCGCCGCACCCACGAGACGTTCCACCTGCTGGGCCTCGACCCTTCACGTACCCGGGTGCGGGAAGAACCGAGGTTGCGCGAGCAGGACTGGGGCAACTGGCAGGATCGCGAGGACGTCCGGAAGCAGAAGGCGTACCGCGACGCGTACGGCCACTTCTTCTACCGATTCGCGCAGGGGGAATCCGGTGCCGACGTGTACGACCGGGTCGGCGCCTTCCTGGAAAGCCTGTGGCGCAGTTTCGAAGATCCCGACCACCCGCGAAACGTCCTGCTCGTGACCCACGGATTGACCATGCGCCTGTTCTGCATGCGCTGGTTCCACTGGAGTGTGGCGGAGTTCGAATCGCTTTCCAATCCAGGAAACGCCGAGTACCGCACCCTGCTGCTCCACGACGACGGACGGTACCGCCTGGACCGACCGTTCGAGCGCTGGTGCACCCCAGAGCCCTATCCCCTACCGGTTAGAGTTCGCTGCGATGACCGCTGACCGCTTCCAACGCGCCCACGCGAGCCTGCGTGGTCTGGCCGTGGGCGACGCCCTCGGTTCCCAGTTCTTCGTGCCCGCCAACTACTCCTCCCTGCAAGCACGTGCGCTGCCGCCCGGCCCCTGGCAGTGGACCGACGACACCGAGATGGCGTGCTCCGTACTCGCCGTCCTGGCAGCGCACGGCCGCATCGACCAGGACGCGCTCGCCGCCTCGTTCGCCGAACACCACGACTTCGACCGCGGTTACGGGCCAGCGGTCAACCGCATGCTGCGACTGGTGCGAGAAGGCGCGGACTGGCGCGAGATGGCAGCGGGCCTCTTTAACGGCCAGGGCTCATGGGGCAACGGCGCTGCCATGCGTATCGCGCCCCTGGGCGCGTGGTACGCGGGCGACGCCGAGCAGGCGACGCACCAGGCGGAGATCTCCGCCTACACCACGCACCAACACCGAGAGGCGGTAGCCGGGGCGATGGCGGTAGCGGCGGCAGCGGCACTGGTCGCCGCGCCGGGCGGCCCCGGAGAGCCGAAGCGGCTACTGGACGACGTGGTGGCACTGGTGCCACGCAGCGCGGTCCAGGCTGGCCTACGTCGCGCCCGCGACATGCTCGACTTCGCCGATCCGGTCACCGTCGCCGCCGTACTCGGTTGCGGACGTCGTACGAGCGCGCACGATACGGTCCCCTTCGCGCTGTGGGCGGCGGCCGGCAATCTCACCTCCTTCGAGCACGCGTTCTGGACGACCGCGCAGGCGGGCGGCGACGTGGACACCACCTGCGCGATCGTCGGTGGCGTTCTCGCCGGTCGTTCGCAGGGCGCTCCGCCGGCCGACTGGCAGGAACGCACCGAGGCGCTCCCCGAATGGGCGTTGGGCCCGGCACGCTGAGCAGGTCCCTTGCCACGCTCACGGCGTTCGCGCGGTCGGGTGGCGCGCGTGAGGGTCGCTCGCCTGGCTCGCACGTCGGCTGCCTGCCGCGGCCCCCGGCCGACGCCAAAGGCATCTCACGCGATCGCGCCGCCGCGCGGCCCTGACCCGCCGATCGCCGCCGGCGTATTGCCTCAGGTGGTGTCGTCAGCACAGGGAACGTTTCTCGTGGTGTGACGCCGCTCGCCAGAGGCGACACGGTCCAAGGCGACACCCGGCGTGTTCGACGCCGACCCCGATCAGGTGGCTGGCCTCAGCGTCCGGCCCCCGAGAGCGCGACGCAGGGCGACCACCAAGCCGAGGCGCGCGGTGACGCGAGCTGATGGCATCGCGGTCGCCGGCGGCTTCCCTCGTGGTGCACTACTCCTAGGCACCCCGAGGGAGCCTGTCGGCATGGGGGACCGAGAAGAACGCGGCCCCCGCAGGACATCTTCCGTTCCGGGTGTACGGCTCGTCACCCGGGCGGCGTAGTCTTAGCACCGCCATGCCCTACGAACCGCCCACTCATACCGTCGAGCGCTCGCTACGCGCCACGACCGGAGCCAAGGTCGTCGCCGGAGTCGACGAGGTCGGCCGCGGAGCGTGGGCGGGACCGGTCACCGTCTGCGCCGCCGTGACCGGGCTGCGTCGGCCGCCCGCCGGGCTCACCGACTCCAAGCTCCTGACACGCGCGCGTCGCACCACGCTCGCCGCCGAGCTGACGACCTGGGTCGCGGCTCATGCCCTCGGTCACTCCTCGCCGGACGAGATCGACGAGCTGGGCATGACCGCGGCGCTACGCCTGGCCGCGACCCGCGCCCTGGACGCGCTGCCCGTGCGTCCCGACGCGGTGATCCTCGACGGCAAGCACGACTACCTCGGTGCACCCTGGCGCGTACGCACGGTGATCAAAGGCGATCAGTCGTGTATCGCGGTCGCCGCGGCCTCCGTATTGGCCAAGGTGCGGCGAGACGCGATGATGGCGGAACTGGGCGCCGAGTGCGCGGAGTTCTGCTTCCAGGACAACGCGGGCTATCCGTCGCCTACGCACCGTGCCGCCCTGAAGGAGTTGGGCCCCACCTCGCACCATCGACTGTCGTGGGCCTACCTGGACGCACTGCCGCG
This sequence comes from Streptomyces sp. NPDC057702, assembly GCF_042799315.1. Lineage (NCBI taxonomy): Bacteria > Bacillati > Actinomycetota > Actinomycetes > Kitasatosporales > Streptomycetaceae > Streptomyces > Streptomyces sp. NPDC057702. Next base: position 88,036 of record NZ_JBHVJC010000006.1, read on the forward strand.
CTGGCAACACCTCAAACGAAGCCGAGTCGTCCCAGAAAGCATCGACTTGGAGGCCGAAGGCCAGCTCGGCTTCGACTTCACCGAGGCCTGAGCCGTCCCAACTGACCACCCGCTGACGCTCTCTGCGTCGGCGTTTGATAGACATCACATATGCCTCTCAGCCCCGAGGAGCCTCAGATTCACGAGAGTGTCCCGGGTCCCCGCGTAGCGCCGACTTCCGGCCGCGCCGCGCCGACCCCCCGTCCTGTTCCCGGTCCCCGGCCCGCGCCGATGCGGCCTGGCCGTCCTGGGCCGAACCGAGGCCCGGTGGCCCCGGCGCAGCGCACGCCGGTGGATTCCGCGCGGCCCGCGCCCGGTCCCGCCACCCCCTCTGTCCCGTCCAAGGCGTCGGCCACGCCGCAGATCCAGCTCATTCCCGCCTCGGAGCAGGGGGCGCTGGACGCTGCGGACGAAGCTGTCGACCTGTTGCTTGAGTCCGGTCGTGGCCCCAACGACGTGTTGGTGCTCACGACAGGTGACCCGCACCCGTGGGCCGCACACGAGCTGTCCTTCGGTGAGGCGTCGTACTGGGCCCAGTACGACGCGGGTGACGACGTCTTCTACGCCGCCGCCGACGCGGGCCGCGCCGCCGGGCGACCGGTGGTGATCGTGGCCGTCAACGGTGGGGCAGACGAGGACATAGCCCGGCTGCTGCCCCAGGCGATGACGCGTGCCAGTGTGTTGCTGATCGTCTGCGGGGACCCGCAGCGGATCAACACCATGCTGACCGCGAGCGTCTGACCTCATCGGCCAAGCGGTCGCCAACAGCTCCGCCGTACCCGAGCCGGGTGCACTCTCGACGAGAGGGCATCCGGCTATCGGCCGTCTCCTCGCGCTACGTGTAGCCCGGCGACGACTCATGCGAGAGCGTCGTCAGGGGGCAATGAGCCATCAGCGACATCAGCATGCCCCGCACTCTGGGGGAGGGAGTCAGCACGCAGCCGAGTGCCGTACGTTGTCGGTACCGCCACCGGTCCCCGGGGCTCCCGCTCCCTGGTCAGGAGCCGTCTCCTCCGGTATGAGCGTGTCGCTTCGCGAGCCGGCGTACGGTCGTCGCCCGCTACGCCCCTCGCCCAGTACCTGCCAGCCGTCCGGCGTCATGGTGATGTACGCGCCACAGCGCAGACCGTGCAGCGTGCACGCGTCGCGCAATCCCCACATCCACGCGCCATCTTCCTCGGTCCAGCCTCCCTCGCCCTCGCGGCAGTACAGGAGAACCGCGGTCCGTACCGGGCTGCGCAGGCGCAGGTCGTGCGGGATGATCCGCCGCAGCCGTGCCAGCAGCCCGTTCCGCAGCTCCCACCCGTCCGCGTCACCCGCGTGTTGCCGAAAGGAGGCGCTGGCCGCCAGGCGACCGTCCTGCTGGAGAACGCCGACCACCGCCGTGGATGGTGTGGGCGCGTGACGGGCGTACAGGCCGCTGACCAGTTCGCGCGGGTTGGAGAGCAGCGGAATGCCGGCAGCGGACCACTCGGCCGACTCGAGTATGCGTCCCAGACGGTGGGAGGGGTCGGACGCGGGGGGCGGGGCGAAACCGAAAGCCACAGTCCTCCCTTCGTTTGTGGCCCGAAGCGGGCAGCGAGCACGGCTCTCACCGCGGAAGCGTCGAGCCTTGGAGGCGACACGACCGAACAGCCATCGCAATTCTCGCGGTCGCGCGGGGTGGCGGCAATCAACCGCCGGCGAGAGCGACCGCTATCCAGCCATATGTCTCCCATATTTCTGCTTGGGGGCGTCGCTCGCTGCGTCTCTCGTCACCCCTGCACCGCGAGAACCAGCGGAAACACCGCGCTTGCACCGGCCTGGCGTAGGAGTCGGGCCGCTATCGCGAGCGTCCAGCCGGTGTCGGTGTAGTCGTCGACGACAAGGACGGGTCCTCCGGACACCGCGAGGGCCTGCGCGAGCGCGGGCGGAACGGTCAGCGCTCCATCCAACGCCCGCAACCGCTGGGCGCTGTTGGTGCGGGGAACGCGTGTGTCGACTCCGTCATCCCGGTAGGTGACGGTGCCGAGCAGCGGCATCCGACCGACCGCCGCGATCCGCTCGCCGAGAGAATGGATCAGCTGGGGCCTGCTCCGGGAGGCAAGGGTGACCACGCCCACGGGGCGACCGGGCGCGTCGGGCGCGCCAGATGCCCAACCTCCTGGCCCCTTCGCCCAGTCGGCGAGGACGGTGACGACGGCGTCGGCCACGTCGGTGGGCACCTCGCCATCCGGCGCCTGAGGCGCGAGCAGGGGGCGGAGGCGGTTGCCCCACCCGATATCGGACAGCCGGCCAAGGGCTCGACCAGGGGCGGCTTGCTCTCCCGTCGCGATCCTGCCCTTGAGGTTGACGCCGATGGCCGGCAGGCCCGTGGGCCACATGCGGCGCGGCTCGACCACCACCCCCGGCCTGTCCAGCTCGCCCTGTGCCATCCGGAGCGCGGCGGGGGAGACCTCGGCGGAGAACCTCGCCCCCGCACAGTTGTCACAACGACCACAGGGCCGCGCGTCCTCGTCGTCCAGTTGTCGGCGCAGGAACTCCATGCGGCACTCTGTCGTGGAGGCATACGTGCGCATCGCCTGCTGTTCGGACTCACGCTGTCGCGCCACCCAGGCGTACCGTTCGGCGTCGTAGACCCACGACCGGCCCGTGGCGGTCCATCCCCCGCGTACTCGGTGTACCGCGCCATCCACGTCGAGCACCTTGAGCATGATTTCCAACCGAGAGCGGCGCAGTTCTACCTGTGGCTCCAGGGCGGGGAGGGACAGCGGGCGGTCGGCCCCGGCCAGCACATCGAGGGTGCGGCGCACCTGCTCTTCCGTGGGGAAGGCCAGTGAGGCGAAGTACTTCCAGATCGCCTCGTCCTCGCGACCGGGCAGGAGAAGCACTTCCGCGTGTGCGACCCCACGCCCCGCGCGACCCACCTGTTGGTAGTAGGCGATGGGCGACGCGGGCGAACCCAGGTGCACCACGAAGCCGAGATCGGGCTTGTCGAACCCCATGCCCAACGCGGACGTGGCCACCAGCGCCTTGACCCGGTTGGCCAGAAGATCGGCCTCGGCCGCACGCCGGTCCGCGTCCTCCGTCTTGCCCGAATACGAGGCCACGCTGTGCCCGCACCGACGCAGGTAGGTGGTCACCTCGTCCGCCGCGGCCACGGTGAGGGTGTAGATGATGCCCGAGCCCGGCAGTTCGTCGAGACGGTCAGCGAGCCATGCCAGGCGATGCGCCGCGTCCGGGAGGTTCACCACGCCAAGACTCAGGCTCTCCCGGTCCAGCGACCCCCGTAGTACCAGGGCCTCCGTCGAGTCCTCTCCGGTACCCAACTGTTCGGCGACATCAGCGGTGACGCGGGCGTTGGCCGTCGCAGTGGTGGCGAGTACCGGCACCGCCGGCGGCAGGTCGGCCAGCATGGTGCGAAGGCGTCGGTAGTCCGGGCGGAAGTCATGGCCCCAGTCGGAGATGCAGTGCGCCTCGTCGACGACCAGCAGTCCTGTGGACGCGGTGAGCTTGGGCAGTACCTGATCACGAAAGTCCGGATTGTTGAGACGCTCGGGGCTTACCAGGAGCACATCCACCGTGCCCGCCGCGACCTCCTCCTGGACGGCGTCCCACTCCTCGGTGTTGGCGGAGTTGATCATGCGCGCTCGAATTCCCGCGCGCTCGGCGGCTTCGACCTGGTTACGCATCAGGGCCAGAAGAGGCGACACGATCACGGTGGGCCCGCTGCCACGCTCCCTCAGCAGCGCGGTCGCCACGAAGTAGACCGCGGACTTGCCCCAGCCGGTGCGCTGCACGACCAGCGCCCTTCGGTGGTCGGCCACCAGCGCCTCGATGGCGCGCCACTGGTCTTCCCGCAGCCGGGCCTCGCCCGTCCGGTCGCCGACGAGACGGGCGAGGACGCGGTCGGCTGAGACGCGGAGTTCGTCGTTGGTCATGCCCCCATGCAACCCGATCCCACTGACATCGCGCGAATGCGTCGCACGACCTGTGGATAACTCTCATGGCATTTCAATTAGTGTGAAAATATTTCAATCTATAAGTTATCCACAGGTCTGGTGCGATCTTGCCGATCAGGCGAATCTCGTGCCATGACGAACCGCAACGAGCCCGCTGGCTCCTCCGACTCCGCTCGCCCGCACCACCCCGCGCTCGTGTTCGACCCGGAGCAGGTCACGCTCCGAAGCCCGGCCGAGTTGGCCGACGCTCTTCCGTACCTGCTGGGCTTTCACCCCACCGACAGCGTGGTCATGGTCGCGCTGCTCGGCGGGCGGGGCCGCTTCGGCGCCAGGCTGCGGCTGGGAATCCCCAGCACACGACAGGACTGGCCACACGTGTGCGACCAGCTCGCCGAATGCCTGATCACGGGGAGTCGTGAGCGCGGGCACCAGGTCACCGGCGTCGTGCTCTTCCTCTGCCAAGAACCCGGTGAGGGTGCCAGTGGACACGAGGTGATGGAGCGACTCCGCCCGCTCGCGCAACGGCTGCGCACCGCATGTGGAGAGCTTGAGGCCCCCGTCTTCGAGGCACTCTGCCTTTCCGGCGGCAGGTTCTGGTCGTACTGCTGCCCCGACCAGCGCTGCTGCTCCTCGGAGGGGACACCGCTGATGCTGCCCGGAACATCCACGATGGCCGCCGCCGCCACGTACGCGGGCATTCAGATCCGAGGCTCACTGCGGCAGATGGAGGCCCGATTGGCGCCTCTGCCCGCTTCCCGCCTGCCCCAGCAGGAATCGGCGCTGGACAAGGCCGCCAGCTCGCTGGTGCCCAAGATGTTCGGAGACTCCGCCCTCGCCGTACGCCACCGCACTGTGGGCTTGATCAGGCAAGCCCTTGACCGCTTCGAGCGGGCGGCGTCCGTCTCCGGGCGCTCGGCGGCGGACGCCCGCGATGATGACCTCCTGGCGCAGGACGAGGCGGCCGAGATCATCATCGGTCTGCAGGACCGTGCCACGCGAGACCGGGCGGCGGAGTGGATGGAAGGGCCCGAAGCGGAGTCCGCGCTGAGGCTGTGGCGCGCCCTCGCCCGCCGTTGTGTCGGGGCATACGAGGAGTACGCGGCCGCGCCGCTCGCTCTGGCCGGCTGGGTCGCCTGGTCGCTGGGTGACGAGCCCGAGGCGCGGGTGGCTCTCAGCCAGGCCCTGCACGCTGATCCCGAGTACGTCTTCGCGCGGCTGTTGCACCAGGCATGCAATGAGGGGACTGACCCCGAGCTGCTGCGCGAATCGCTACGGCAAGAGCACGCCGGGCGCCTGGCGGACACCGCCCTGGGGAGCGCGGTCCAGGAGGAGCTGTGCCGGCTCGACGAGAAGAAGGGCCGACAGGTCGTATCGCGCCAGCGCGGATCGAAGACCGCGACGCGATGCACGGACCGGCGGGGACGTGCGACCGAGACGTCGCGGCGGAAGGGCGACACGAAGCCCGCTCCCGCGACGGAGGAGAGCGGGGATCAGAGCCTTTCTCTTCCCACACAGGATGCCCCCGTCGCGCACGACGCGGAGAAGCCGTCCTCGCCCCTTCGGCCCATGGTGCCCCGCCAGCGTCGACGGAGTGCGCTCATGCGTCCGAGCAAGGGGACCAGGCCGGCCACCCGAGGCGACGCGGGTGAGTCGCGCGGGCCGGCCGGCAGGCCCCGGGCACCTCGTCGCGGCGGGCCACGTGACACAAACGGTCAGGGCTAAACCCGCTGCGTCAAGCGAACCAACCATCCGCGCACGCTGCGCGGTGATACGGACACGGGAGCTCGAGGGGCTCGCCCCGGGGGACACGCGCTCGCGAGGCTTGCGCCTGAGTGCTCTGGGAGGGTCTGGCGGGCGGGGTGAGCTACTCGCGGCGATGCCGGCGCCGCGAGCGAGGTGGAACCGGAAGGTGGCGAGCTCCGCCCGCTGGCGACGGCGGGCGGAGGCCTGTGGAGCGGTAGCCGTCGCGTCCGTCTCGGGTATCGCCGATACCCGAACGACGTGGGAAGTGGGTGGCGGCGCCCTTGCGGACGTTTGGGGAGGGTCGCGATCGCGGCCCTGGTCGCTGGTGCGCAGTGCCGTTGGATGGCGTTGATCGGCGTTCGCGGATGGCTGGAGGCCGGGAGCGGGGCCAGCCCCGGGATTGAGGTGGGGCCAGTCGGGCTGACTCGGAGCGGAAGGGGTGTGCTGGGAGCGAAGCGGGCAACGGCGGCGGGGCGATGGTTCACGGAGGTTGGGAGGCGTCGATGGGCGGGTGGCGAGGCGCGGCATCGTGGGTGGTGCGGAGAACGCGTGCGATCGCGAAGTGGATTGCGGCAAGGCACCACAGCACCCTTTTTATCGTCAGGCAGACGACTATGATCCCCTCATGCCCTACGACCCGTCGGCCTTTCCGCCCTTCGCCGTCACCGTCGACCTGGTCGTGCTCACCGTGCGACAGCACGCGCTCTGCGCACTCGCCGTCCGCCGTGGGGAGCAGCCCTACCAGGGGCGTTGGGCTCTGCCCGGTGGCTTCGTACGCGCGGATGAGGACCTGTCAGGCGCCGCCGCGCGCGAGCTCATCGAGGAGACCGGCCTCCTCGCACACGACCCGACGCTCCCGGCTCCGCCGAACTCCGCGCATCTGGAGCAGTTGGCCACGTACGGGGACCCCAAGCGTGACCCTCGGATGCGGGTGGTCAGTGTCGCGCACCTCGCGCTCGCTCCCGACCTCCCGGCCCCGCGCGCGGGCGGTGACGCGCACAGTGCCCGCTGGGCGCCTGTCGAGTCTCTACTCGCGCAGGAGGACGCCTTCGGCCGCGACGCCGGCCACAGCGAACCACTCGCCTTCGACCACGCTCGCATCCTCGCGGATGGCGTCGAGCGGGCCCGCTCGAAGATCGAGTACTCCTCGCTCGCCACCGCGTTCTGCCCGCGCGAGTTCACCGTTGGCGAGCTGCGCCGCGTCTACGAAGCGGTCTGGGGGGTGGCGCTCGATCCGCGCAACTTCCATCGGAAGGTCACGGGCACGCCCGGCTTCCTGGTGCCCACCGGAGGTACGACAACGCGCCAGGGCGGTCGGCCAGCCCAGTTGTTCCGGGCTGGTGGCGCGACGCTGCTCAATCCGCCGATGTTGCGTCCCGAGGTGTGACACAGCGGCGTTGCATAGGTTGCGTATGCGGAAAAGGTGGGACAGATGGGGTTACGGTGCTGCGGTAGCCCCTCACCCCACGTGCCGCAGTGCGGTCTCATGCCTCGCGAGAGAAGCCATGATCCAGGCCATCGGGCTGACCAGTGCCCCCCGCCGCAACCAGCCGCCCGTCGTCGATGACCTCACCTTCGAGGCGCGTCCCGGACGTGTCACCGTCCTGTTCGGAACGGCGGGGGCGGGGAAGACCACCGCGTTGCGTCTGTTGTTGCAACTGGAGTCCGGGCGCGGTCTGGCTCTCTTCCGAGGTCGTCCCCTGCACCGCGTGCCGCACCCGGCGCGCGAGGTCGGTGTGGTTCTCGGTGATGCCCCGGGCCACCCCGCGCGTACCGCGCGTCGGCACCTCGCCATGCTCGCCGCCGCGGCCGGAGTGCCCGTGCGCCGAGCGGACGAGGTGCTGGACCTCGTGGGCCTGAGCGGCCTCGCCGAGCAGCGAATCGGCGACTACTCGCGCGGGATGGACCGCCGACTCGGTCTCGCCGTGGCCCTCCTCGGCGACCCGCACGCGCTGGTCCTCGACGAGCCCGTGCGTGACCTGTCGCCGCGCGAGACCGCCTGGCTGTACGGCCTGTTGCGTGGCTATGCCGACCAGGGGGGAGCCGTGCTCGTGGCGGCGAGCGAGCCCTGGGGCCTGGATCGCTTCGCCGACCAGGTGATCAGTATCGAGAGCGGGCGGTTGGCGGCCGATCAGGCCGTCGCCGAGTTCGCCCGTACCCGGTTGCGACCACGGGTCGCGGTGCGTTCCCCGTTCGCCGACCGCCTCGCGGCCCTCCTCACACAGGAGGCGCGTGCGGCCGGCGAGCGCATCGAGGTGGTGCGCGAGGGGGGTGGTCGCATCACGGTGTACGGCAGCAGTTGCGCGACTGTCGGAGAGATCGCCTACCGCAACGGCATCCTCGTTCACCAGCTCGCGGACGAGGTCAGTGACGCGAGTCAGGTTGTTCCGGTCGGCCGAGCCGTTGTTCGTCGCAACCTCTCCGTCCCGCCTCCCGGGCACGCCGCGCGCCTGGCCCACGTCGGCGTGGCGCCGGCGAGCGGCGCCCTCCTGACGGTGGGCTCACCCGGCTCCACGCCGGCCGGCGCGGTGGAAGCGCCGGTCCGCGATGTCCAGCCCAGCGGAGTTGTCGTGGCCGGCCGGGGTTGGTGGGTCGGTTCCGGTGGCGCCAGGGGAGCGGCCGGCTTCGCGGACGCGTCACCCCGGCCCACGCCGGGGAAGGGGGCGGAGCCCGGGACGCGCGCGGCATCCGCCTCCCGAGCCCTCGCGCTCAGGCGCCTGCCGCCGCCCGGGCCGGCCTGGCCCGTGCGCTACGAGTTGCGCCGCGTGACCGGTGTGAGCACGGCCTGGTACGTGACGGCCGCGACGCTCGTCGCCTCCCTGCTCGCTGGTGTGCTGTTGGCCCGTACGGGAGATGCGGCGGCGGCTCGACTGTTCAGCGGGTGGCCGAGTGTGTCGCCCCTGCCGCCCGTGGCCGTGGGGGTGGGGTTGCTCGGTGCGCTCGCCTTCGGGCAGGAGTACCGCTACCCCGCCTTGGCCCCCACCCAGGGAGCCACGCCACGAAGGCTCGCCCTGCTCGCCGCGAAGTTGCTGGTGTGGTCGTGCGGTGCGGCGCTGTTGGCGGTGATCGTCGTGCTCGTCAACGGGGCGGCGCTGTGGCTGCTGTACGGCGCGGACACGGCCAGGCCGCCCGCCGACTGGCCCGCCCTGCTGGGCTGCTGGTGCGCGCTGGCGATCGGCTGCGCGTGGGTGGGGCTGCTGGCCGCGGCGGTGCTTCGGTCCACCGTGCTGGGGTTCGGGGCGGCCATGGCCGTACCGCTGGTCGCGCTCACCTGGGTGCGGCCCGCGGTCGACGAGCCGTCCGCGAGGTCGCTGGCGGGCATGTCCGACCGGATGCGTGCCGCGACGCTCGTCGAGTGGCCGTCTGTGCCTGACCGGGGCGTGGCGCTGGCGGGGCGTCTGATCGAAGAGCCCGCCGGACACGTGATGGTGCTCTCGATTTCCGTACTGTTGTGCGCTTATGTGTTCACGGCGCTGCGCGGTCGACCGCGCTCCGGCCGCGCCGTCCGGTGGCAGCGGGCGAAATGAGAGGTAGCGGCCGATGTGTGGTCGCCCAAGCCCCCGACCAGGGCATACGGGATCGCGCTCGCCGGCGCAGGAACTGTGCGCAACTTCCCACAGCGCGCTCACTTCTGTCCGATTGAACGTCAATTATGAGGTAATGGGCGATCACCCTTTCGTGTGCTTTTCACCAAAGACCTTAAGGGCCCTCGGAGCGTCGCCGACAAAGGATGCGTGAGTACCCTTGCGCACACCACCACGACCGCGGCTCGCCCCGCCGATTCCGGCCTCGCAGGCTCGGGCGAGCTTGACCGTTACCCCTACGCCGAGGCCCCCGGCGCCGAACGCGCCGCCCTCCCCGCCTGGGACGCGGACACGGAGCTCGGCCGCGTGGGCAGGCGCTCGACCGGCAACCGTGGCCGCGGCCTGCACGGCCAACTCGTCCAACAACTCGGGCAGATGATCGTCTCCGGCGACCTGGGCGCCGATCGTCCACTGGTTCCCGAGGAGATCGGGCAGCGATTCGAGGTCTCGCGCACGGTCGTGCGCGAATCGCTGCGCGTGCTGGAGGCCAAGGGCCTGGTCAGCGCCCGGCCGAACGTCGGTACCCGAGTCCGCCCGGTCAGTGACTGGAATCTGCTCGACCCCGACATCATCGAGTGGCGGGCGTTCGGGCCGCAGCGCGATGACCAGCGCCGAGAGCTGTGCCAGTTGCGCTGGACTATCGAACCGCTGGCCGCGCGACTCGCCGCGGGCAACGGTCGCGAGGAGGGCAAGGAGCGACTGGCCGAGGTCGTCGAGATCATGAGTCACGCGCTGGGACAGGGTGACGCGCTGACCTTCTCGCGAGCGGACGCCGAGTTCCACGCGGTGCTGCTCCAGGTCGCGGGCAACCGCATGCTGGAACACCTGGCCGGCATCGTCGCCTCCGCGCTCCAGGTTTCCGGTGGCCCGATCACCGGCTGTGACCGCCCCACGGAGGCGAGTGTCGGGCAGCACCGCAGGATCGTCGACGCGGTGAGTTCCGGTGACGGCGCCGGGGCGGAGACCGCCATGGCTCAACTGCTCATGGTGCATCCCGAGGTCGACCGAGTCGTCCCCGCGCCGCGTGAACACTGACCTCATCCCCCGGCGGGATTGACCCCGCCGTCCGGGTGTGATGGCGTCGCCGAACCTCGCCCGGCTGGCCGGGGCGGACCTCGGGTTCGGCGACGCGGCGGTTTCTGCCCGCTTTTGTGCGACTCCGGATCGTTATGTGGTGTGACTCGGGCCACGACGATTGGGCGTAACGCTCTTTGAGGCAGCGCGATGACTAAAGAGGTGGCAGCCGAGGAGGGAATACGGATGTCGTTCGCGACGCTGTGGTCCTCTGCGCCTCCACCCGCGCCGTCGGTTCATCCTTGCCGGCGGTCGTCGGCTCCGGTCTACGGACGGAGCCGGAAGCCGTTTCCATCGTTCCGAGAGGTTGTTCGTGTCGGCCAGCACATCCCGTACGCTCCCGTCGGAGATCGCCGAGTCCGAGTCTGTCATGGCGCTCATCGAGCGGGGAAAGGCTGAGGGGCAGATCGCCGGCGACGATGTGCGTCGGGCCTTCGAGGCTGACCAGATTCCGCCAACCCAGTGGAAGAATGTTCTGCGCAGCCTCAACCAGGTCCTCGACGAGGAGGGTGTGACGCTGATGGTCAGTGCCGCAGAGGCGCCCAAGCGCACCCGCAAGAGCGTCGCAGCGAAGAGCCCCGCCAAGCGCACCGCCACCAAGACCGTCGCGGCCAAGACGGTCGCCGCCAAGAAGACCACCACCGCCGCGACCGCCTCGGCGGCCACGGCCGACGACCGGGTGGGCGCGGACGCCGAGACGGCCCCCGCGAAGAAGGCCGCGGCGAAGAAGGCCGCGACCAAGAAGGCGGTGGCGAAGAAGGCGCCTGCCAAGAAGACCGCCACGAAGAAGACCGCGTCCAAGAAGGACGCCGACGAGCTCCTCGACGGCGACGAGCCCATCGAGGAGCCGCAGGCCCCGGCGGGCAAGGCCGACGGAGGTGAGGGCGAGCCCGAGAACCAGGGCTTCGTGCTCTCCGACGACGACGAGGACGACGCGCCGGCCCAGCAGGTCGCCGCGGCGGGCGCCACGGCCGACCCCGTCAAGGACTACCTGAAGCAGATCGGCAAGGTCCCCCTCCTCAACGCCGAGCAGGAGGTCGAACTCGCCAAGCGGATCGAGGCGGGCCTGTTCGCCGAGGACAAGCTGGCCAACTCCGACAAGCTCGCCCCCAAGCTCAAGCGCGAGCTGGAGATCATCGCGGAGGACGGCCGGCGGGCCAAGAACCACCTCCTGGAGGCCAACCTCCGTCTGGTGGTCTCGCTGGCCAAGCGCTACACCGGCCGTGGAATGCTCTTCCTCGACCTCATCCAGGAGGGCAACCTCGGCCTGATCCGCGCGGTCGAGAAGTTCGACTACACCAAGGGCTACAAGTTCTCCACGTACGCGACCTGGTGGATTCGGCAGGCCATCACCCGCGCCATGGCCGACCAGGCCCGCACCATCCGTATCCCGGTGCACATGGTCGAGGTCATCAACAAGCTCGCCCGCGTCCAGCGGCAGATGCTCCAGGACCTGGGCCGCGAGCCCACCCCGGAGGAGCTGGCCAAGGAGCTCGACATGACCCCGGAGAAGGTCATCGAGGTCCAGAAGTACGGGCGCGAGCCGATCTCGCTGCACACGCCGCTGGGCGAGGACGGCGACAGCGAGTTCGGTGACCTGATCGAGGACTCCGAGGCGGTCGTGCCGGCCGACGCGGTCAGCTTCACGCTGCTGCAGGAGCAGTTGCACTCCGTTCTGGACACGCTCAGCGAGCGGGAGGCCGGCGTGGTGTCCATGCGCTTCGGCCTCACCGACGGTCAGCCGAAGACGCTGGACGAGATCGGCAAGGTCTACGGCGTGACGCGTGAGCGTATCCGTCAGATCGAGTCGAAGACCATGTCGAAGCTGCGTCACCCGTCTCGCTCCCAGGTGCTTCGGGACTACCTGGACTGATCAACAGCCGTACGCTGCACGTTTGCGGGCCGGGGCCTCCTCGTGAGGTCCCGGCCCGTGTGCTGTCCGGATGCGGGGCGCGCCCGTCTGGGTGACGCTGAGCGCACAGATCGCTCCGCTTGGTCAGGAGGCCCGCATGCGTACCCTGCTCTCTTCGCTGTCCACCCCCTTGCTCGCGGCGTTGGTGGCGGTGCCGACCGTGGCGGGGCCAGCCGCCGCGGGCGGTGTGGTCATCGGTGGCCGGCCGGTCCAGGCCGAGGACGCGCCCTGGGCCGTGGCGCTCGGCAGTCGGGACCGGTTCGGTGAGGTGCGCTCGGGCCAGTTCTGTGGCGGCGTGCTCGTCTCCCCTACGACGGTGATCACGGCGGCCCACTGCATGAGTCGTGAGGTGCTGGGCGTGGACCGGGAGTCGGTGGGGGATCTGCGGGCCATCGTGGGCCGTGGCGATCTGCGCGGCGACCTCGGGGAGGAGGTCCCACTCCGGCAGGTGTGGGTCAACCCCGACTTCGACCCGGCGACGAACGCGGAGGACGTGGCGGTGCTGACGCTCGACCGGGCGCAGCCCGCGGAGCGGGTGATCCCCATGGCGCAGGAGGGCGACGCGGCGTATCGGCCGGGCACCACCGCGAAGGTCTACGGCTGGGGGGACACCACGGGGAGGGGCGACTACGCGGCGCGGCTCATGGCGTCCGAGGTGAAGATGCTCGACGACAAGCGCTGCGCGGACGCGTATCCGGGGACCGAGGAGGGAACCTATCTGGCCCGCTCGATGGTGTGTGCCGGCGAGCCCGAAGGGGGGCGGGACGCCTGCCAGGGCGACAGCGGCGGTCCGCTGGTGGCCCAGGGACGGCTGGTCGGGCTGGTTTCCTGGGGCAGCGGCTGCGCCAAGCCGAACAGCCCAGGGGTCTACACACGGATCTCAGCGGTGATTCCGCTGGTGGAGGGGCGCGAGTGAGGTCGGCACCGGGAGTGTGCTGACCGGGAGACGAGGAGGGCGGTCCCCCCGCTTGGGGGTGACCGCCCGTCGCCGGCTGGGCCGGTCCTCGCTCGTCGTGGATGCGATGTGTCAGCGTTCCTCATCGGACGCGGACGCCGGGGCGGCGGTCAGCCGCTCGGTCTCGTCCTGTATTTCCGCGGCGATCTTCTTGAGTTCTGGCTCAAACTTGCGCCCGTGGTGGGCACAGAAGAGCAGTTCGCCACCGCTTGTCAGCACGACGCGCAGATATGCCTGGGCGCCGCAACGATCGCAGCGGTCAGCGGCCGTCAGCGGGCTCGCGGGGGTCAGAACAGTAGTCACGTCGCCTCTTCTCTAGCTCGACGAGCTGTCGTACCAGGGTCAACATCCAACCAGGCCGAAAACGTTCCCGTTCGTGGCTTTCTCTCGAAATTTCTTTCCGAGTCGGCTGGATGATGACGGTTGGCGGCGAATGAGCCGTATTTCGGTGGCTTACGGTTTCACGTCGCTTGTCGGTCTTGTCCCGCCGGCTGGGTTGCCGGGTTGTTCATCAGGACGTGCCCGGAGCCTAAATGGTTCATGCCTCCTTGGGAACGTGATGTGCGCGTCACCCCATCGAGGGATCGAACGTACGAGCGACTCTCGACTAGCATGGGCGTTCTCACGGGTGGCTGCACAAAGGCTCTACCAGGCCTCTGTACGCTTCTGACGGCGCCCAGCCCATTCATGAGCCCGGCCGAGGGCCAGTTGAAATTCAGCGAGGAGCGAACCGCGTGACCGCCGAGATGTCTGTGCCGTCCACTGCGCTGCTGACCGGAGCAGACCGAGGCGGCTCCAACTACACCGCGCGGCACCTGCTCGTCCTTGAGGGGCTGGAAGCGGTGCGTAAGCGCCCCGGCATGTACATCGGCTCCACGGACAGCCGCGGCCTGATGCACTGCCTCTGGGAGATCATCGACAACTCCGTGGACGAGGCGCTCGGCGGCTACTGCGACCGGATCGAGGTCATCCTGCACGAGGACGGCTCGGTGGAGGTCAGGGACAACGGGCGGGGCATTCCGGTCGACGTCGAGCCCAAGACCGGGCTGTCGGGCGTCGAGGTCGTGATGACCAAGCTGCACGCGGGCGGCAAGTTCGGCGGCGGCTCGTACGCGGCCTCGGGCGGTCTGCACGGCGTCGGTGCCTCCGTGGTCAACGCCCTCTCCGCGCGGCTGGACGTCGAGGTGGACCGTGGAGCGGCCACGCACTCCATCAGCTTCCGCCGCGGTGTCCCCGGGATCTTCACCGAGTCGGGCCCGGACGCGCCCTTCGATCCGGCGAACGGGCTGCTCAAGGGCAAGCGCGTGCCGAAGGCGCGGACCGGGACGCGGGTCCGTTACTGGGCGGATCGGCAGATCTTCCTCAAGGACGCGAAGCTCTCCCTGGACACGCTGCACGCGCGGGCGCGGCAGACGGCCTTCCTCGTGCCGGGCCTGACGTTGATCGTGCGGGACGAGCGGGGCGTCGAGGAGGACAAGCCGGTCGAGGAGACCTTCCGCTACGACGGCGGGATCAGCGAGTTCTGCGAGTACCTCGCGCAGGACAAGGCCGTCTGCGACACCGTGCGGCTGTCGGGGCAGGGCAGTTTCAAGGAGACTGTCCCCGTACTCGACGAGCGGGGGCACATGACACCCACCGAGGTCACGCGCGACCTCGGCGTCGACATCGCGCTGCGCTGGGGCACCGGCTACGACGCCACCGTGAAGTCGTTCGTCAACATCATCGCTACCCCCAAGGGCGGCACGCACGTCTCCGGGTTCGAGCGGTCGCTCACCAAGACCATCAACGAGGCGTTGCGGTCGGCCAAGGTCCTGCGCGTCTCCGAGGACGACGTGGTCAAGGACGACGCGATGGAGGGGCTGACCGCGGTGGTCACGGTCCGCCTCGCCGAGCCCCAGTTCGAGGGACAGACCAAGGAGGTCCTCGGCACCTCGGCGGCGTCCCGGGTGGTGGCCACCGTGGTCTCCAAGGAGCTGAAGGCGTTCTTCGGCTCGCCCAAGCGGGACGTCAAGCAGCAGGCCAGGGCCGTGCTGGACAAGATCGTCGCGGCGGCGCGGACCAGGATCGCGGCGCGACAGCACAAGGACGCGCAGCGTCGCAAGACGGCCCTGGAGTCGTCCTCGCTGCCCGCCAAGCTCGCCGACTGTCGCAGCGACGCGGTCGATCGCAGCGAGCTGTTCATCGTCGAGGGCGACTCGGCGCTCGGTACGGCCAAGCTCGCCCGCAACTCCGAGTTCCAGGCGCTGCTGCCGATTCGCGGCAAGATCCTCAACGTGCAGAAGTCGTCCATCACGGACATGCTCAAGAACGCCGAGTGCGGCGCGATCATCCAGGTCATAGGGGCGGGCTCGGGGCGTACCTTCGACATCGACCAGGCGCGGTACGGCAAGGTCATCTTCCTGGCCGACGCCGATGTGGACGGGGCGCACATCCGCTGTCTGCTGCTCACGCTCTTCCAGCGCTACATGCGTCCCATGGTCGAGCAGGGGCGGGTCTTCTCCGCGGTGCCGCCGCTGCACCGGGTCGAGCTGACCCAGCCCAAGAAGGGCCAGGACAAGTACCTGTACACGTACTCCGACGACGAGCTGCGTCAGACGTTGCTGGAGCTGGAGCGCAAGAAGATCCGCTACAAGGACGGTATCCAGCGCTACAAGGGCCTGGGGGAGATGGACGCCGACCAGCTCGCCGAGACCACCATGGACCCCCGTCACCGCACGCTGCGGCGGATCAACATCAGCGACCTGGAGGCCGCCGAGCGGGCCTTCGACCTGCTGATGGGCAACGAGGTGGCGCCGCGTAAGGAGTTCATCACCAGCTCGGCCGCGACGCTGGACCGGTCGCGGATCGACGCCTAGACGCGGCAGCCGCCAGCGGGTGGCACCGGGGCGCGGGTGTTCCGGGCCGCCGGCCTCCGGGCTGCGCCGCGCCCGGGGCACCGCTCCCGGGTGGCCCGCGGGCCTGGAAGGCCGCTGGCGGGGCTGGCGGGCCCGTTCCGGACTTGGAGGGCCGGAGCGACGCCGCTGGGGCGGCTAGGCGGCACGAGGGGGCGCCAGGGGGCGTGTGGCGCGGTGTGGACGGCGCGGCGTGTGTGGGCGTGGCGGCTAGGGGGCGCGCCAGAGGTAGCGGTGTTCGGGGCGGCCGGTCTCGCCGTAGCGCAGGCTCAGGCGGACGCGCCCGGCTCGTTCCAGCAGCTTCAGGTAGCGCTGGGCGGTCTGTCTGCTCAGCTGTGAGCGGTCGGCCACCTCCTGGGCGGACAGGGGGCCGTCGGCGCCGCGCAGGACCTGACGTACGAGGTCCGCGGTGAGCGGGGAGTGGCCCTTGGGGAGCGCGGTGGGACCGCTCGACGCGCCGCCCAGGGCCCCGAAGATGCGGTCGACCTGATCCTGTCCGGCCTCGTCGTCGCTGGCCAGGGCGCGCCGCAGGGCGGCGTAACCGTCGAGCTTGGCGCGCAGGCCGGCGAAGGTGAAGGGCTTGACGAGGTACTGGAGGGCTCCGTGGCGCATGGCGGCCTGGACGGTGGCGATGTCGCGCGCGGCCGTCACCATGATCACGTCAGTGTGGTGGCCGAGTTGGCGCAGTCGGGCCACCAGGGCCAGACCGGTCTCGTCGGGGAGGTAGTGGTCGAGGAGGACGAGGTCCACGTGTGAGCGCTCGAGGCAGGCCAGGGCCTCGGTGGCCGTGTGTGCGCGGCCGACCACGGTGAAGCCGGGCGTCCTCGTGACGTAGGCGGCGTTGATCTCGGCCACGCGGACGTCGTCGTCCACGACCAGTACGTCGATCATCGGGGCTCCTCGGTGAGTGCGTCCGGCAGGATGATGGTGAACTCGGCGCCGCCGGCGGCGGGCGCCGCGACGCGGGCGCTGCCGCCCTGGCGCTCGGCGAGTCGGCGGACGAGCGCGAGCCCGATGCCGCGCTTGCCGTGGGCCGGCGGCGCCTTGGTGGACCAACCTTCGGTGAAGACCAGTTCGCGCTGGTCGGCGGGAATGCCGGGACCGGTGTCGGTGACGCGGACCAGGACCGTGTCGCCCTCCGCGCACAGCTCGACCTCCACCCAGGGGTCCTCCGCGCCGGGGGCCGCGTCGAGCGCGTTGTCGACCAGGTTGCCCACGATGGTGACCAGCCCCGGTGGGTCCACCACGCGGTCGGGCAGCCAGGTGTCCGGGGAGACCCGCAGGGACACGCCGCGCTCGGTGGCGACGGTGGCCTTGCCGACCAGCAGGGCGGCCAGCAGCGCGTCGTGTACGCGCTCGGTGACCTGTTCGGCCGTGACCCGGTGGACGCCCACGGCCTCGGTGATGAACTCGGCGGCCTCCTCGTGCAGACCGAGTTCCAGCAGGCCGAGCAGGGTGTGCAGGCGGTTGGCGTGTTCGTGGTCCTGGGCGCGCAGGGCGTCGATCAGGCCACGGGTGCCGTCCAGTTCGCGGCCGAGCCGTTCGAGTTCGGTGCGGTCGCGGAGGGTGGCGACGGCGCCACCGTCGTCGGTGGGCATGCGGTTGGCGACGAGCACCCGCCCGTTGCTGACGGTCAGCAGGTCGGCGCCGGTGACGCGGCCGGCCAGGACGTCGGTGGTACGGCCGGGCGGGAGTGCCTGGTCCACGGGCTGTCCGGTGGCCTCGGGGGTGAGGTCGAGCAGGCGCTGGGCCTCGTCGTTGGCCAGTCGGATCCGGCCCTGGGCGTCGAGGGCCAGGACGCCCTCGCGGATGCCGTGCAACATGGCCTCGCGTTCGGCCAGCAGCGCGGAGATGTCCGAGAACGCGAGGTCGTGGGTGCGGCGTTGGAGTCTGCGGGCCACCAGGTAGGCGGCGATCGCGCCGACCGCGAGGGCGCCGCCGGCGTAGGCCAGGAGCCCCGGCACGGCCGAAAGGAGTCGGTCGCGGACGTTCTCGTACGCGATGCCGACCGAGACGGCGCCGATGACGCGGCCGTTCGCGTCGCGCAGCGGCACCTTGCCGCGCGCGGAGCGGCCCAGGGTGCCGTGGTCGATCTCCATCAGTTCGCGCCCGCCGAGCACCTCGCTGGGGTCGGTGGAGACCCGTTTGCCGATCTCCTCCGGTGAGGTGTGGGACCAGCGCACGCCCCGCCGGTCCATGATCACGACGTACTCGGCGCCGGTGGAGCGCCGGATGGCCTCCGCCTCGGCCTGGATCGGACCGCGCGCCGACGGCCGGCCCGTCAGCAACGCCTCGTCGAGGTGTGGCCGGGTGGCGGTGGTCTGGGCGATGGCCAGCGCGCGGCGCATGGCCTGGTCGTCCAACTGGGAGTTGAGTGGGGCGAGGAAGAGGCCGGTGGCCAGGGCCGTGACGCCGGTGGCGATGGCCAACTGCATCAGCAGCACCTGTGAGAAGACACGTCGGGGCCACCCGATCCGCATCCGTCCGCCTCCGTTCCGTCCCCCGTCGCCACCGCGACCAGCCGTGGCTCGTGCCGGTGGAACCGTCCCCTCCGGCCCGTTCACGGGGACGAACGTACGGGGGCGCGGGTGCCGGTGCCGTGCTCTGTGAGGTTTTGGTTGTCCGTTCTAGCGTGAGCAAAAGAAGCAGAACAGAGTAGGGGGGCGAATTCCCCGGGCCCGCCGCCGTGTGCGGCGGGGCGGGCGCGGTGCGGCGGTGCGACGAGGGGCGGACGCTAGCGGGCCGGACGGGGCGCGGCCGGCAGGGGGACGAGGGAGACCACCTCGAGTCGGGACGGGGTGGCGAGCGCGGCGCCACAGCTCTCGGGGCGGGGCGGGTCCGCGGCGAGCTGGGCGAGTGTGACCCGCCAGGCGCGCCCGTCGTCGTGGGCGACCGTGGCGGCCCAGCCCCCGGGGGGTGCGCCGTCGGCCGTGGCCGGTACGGGGAGGGTGGCGTGCCCGGTCACGTCGGCGACCGCCACCACCTCGACGACGGTGAGCGCGTCGGCCCGGTCCTCGCCGGTGTGTCGGCGTACGGCGAGGTCGGCGGCCTGGCCGGGGCGGTCCCACGCGGAGCGGCCCCGGGCTCCGTCGACGGCGATCCGGCCCCGCCGCGCGGAGGCCAGCACCTCCTTGACGGAGTGGGCGGTGGCCCGGCCGTAGGCGTATCCGTACGGGAGCACGAGCAGGGTGGGCGAGAAGCGGTGGCCACCGATGTGGGTGATCTCCCAGACCTCGGTCGCGCTGGCCGCCAGTTCGGCGGCGAGCGGCCGGCCGAGCAGGGCACAGCAGCGGTCGCGCTTGCCGTTGGTACACACGAGGGCGAGGGGGTCACCTTCGTACGGGCTCCAGCGCGCGGGCGCCACAGGGGCGTCCGGGAGCGTGGCGGGGGGCGCTGACGGCGCGAACGGGCGCTGGGTGGCGGGTGGCAGCGCGCGCACGTCGCCGGCTCCGAGGGCCGCGAAGTCCAGTGTGAGCAGCGTCGCCGGGTCGGTGACGTGTGTGGTGCGCATCCAGGACCGGCCGGGCATGGTGTGCGCGGCGATCACGCGCTGTCGGGTCGGTCGGCGACGGTCGGCGTGCCGGCCGGGCCGGCGGATGAGGGCGACGCGTACGCCGGTGTCCTCGGCGGCCCGCTCCAGCGCGCGCCCGACCTCGGGGTCGAGGTGGCTGGCGGTGAGGGCCTTGGCACCCCAGGGGCCGCTCTGCTCGATCAGGAGCCAGGTACGGGCAGCGGCGGCGGTGCCCGCGAGGGGCTCGGCCAGCTCCCGTGAACTGGTCGCACAGGTGCTCACGCAGGTGAGCCTAACTTGATCTGTGGCCGGAACCGTCCGGGATGCCCCGAGTGCCGCTCACTCCGTGAACACCGGGAGCCCGACGCTGCGCGGGGCGCGGCGGTGACGGGGGCGGTGGCGCCGGTTCCGCCACCGCCCCCGTCACCCGTTACGCCGTACGGGGCGCGCGGCGGGCGCGTCTGGGCGCGCCGCGTGCGCCGTGGGCGCGCCGGCCCGCCGTGGGTCCGACCCGAAAGCGCTGGTGGCGCCGGGTGGTCAGGGCACCGGCTGCGGCGGCCGGGGGCCCCGGTAGTGACCACGCGGGCGCATCCGCAGGGGGCGTTCGGCGTACTCCTCCAGGGCGTGGGCGACCCAGCCCGCCACGCGGGCCAGGGCGAACACCGTCTCGCCGGCCTCCGGTGGCATTCCGGTCGAGACGGTCAGGACGGCGAGCGCGAGGTCCACGTTGGCGTGCGGGGTGGTGTGGCGTGCGGCGGTGGCCGCCACCTCGCGCGCGGTGGCCAGCGCGTCCGTCGCGGCCGGCACCTCCGCCAGCAGGGCGAAGAGCACCTGGGCGCGCGGGTCGTGCGCCGGGTAGAGCGGGTGCCCGAACCCGGGGACCCGGCCGCCGGCGCGCAACTGGTCCGCCACCACCGCCGCCGCGCTGCCACGGTCCAGCGCCTCGGCCAGCATGCGGTGCGCCAGGCCGCTGGCCGCGCCGTGCAGGGGTCCGTCCGCCGCCCCGAGCCCGGCGGAGACGGCGGCGTAGGGGTGGGCCCGTGCCGAGGCGGCGACCCGCACGGCCAGGGTGGAGGCGGCCAGGTCGTGGTCGATGAGCAGGACGAGCGCGGTCTGGAGCACGCGCAGCGCGGCCGGGTCCACGGGGTGCGGCGAGAGCCGCCGCCACAGGTGCTCGGCGACGCTGGGGGGCGGCGGGGCGTCGGCGACCGCGCCGGCCGGGCGCGTGGCGCCGTGCCGCGCGCTCCCGGGAGCTTCGGGAGCCCCGG
Source organism: Streptomyces sp. NPDC057702 (assembly GCF_042799315.1). Lineage (NCBI taxonomy): Bacteria > Bacillati > Actinomycetota > Actinomycetes > Kitasatosporales > Streptomycetaceae > Streptomyces > Streptomyces sp. NPDC057702. Next base: position 108,954 of record NZ_JBHVJC010000006.1, read on the forward strand.
CCCCGTCGGCCGGGCCGTGGAGGTGGGGCGGCCGGGGGGTGTGGTGGGCGTGCGCCGGCGGTTCGCACTGCCCCGGCGCGTACGGCAGGGCGTCCGCCAGGGTGGCGATCAGGGTGCGCGCGCTGGCCAGCACCGTCGCCTCGCCGAGGTCGAAGCGCAGCGGGTCGGCGGCCGCGGCGGCGATGGCGGCGACCCGCAGCCGGTCCGTCGGGCCGCTGTGCGCGGGCAGCGCCGCCACGGCACGCCGGGCGGCGGCACGGGTCTCGGGCGGCGCGGTGAACCGCGTGCCGGGCCGCATCCGGCCGGTCCACAGCCACTCGGCCGTCTCCTCGTAGCCGTACCGGCGCGCGAGCGCGGCGGCGTCCACGCCCCGGTAGAAGTGACCGTCCGGCTCGATGAGGGTGATGGCGGTGCGTACCACCGCCTCGCCCGGGGACGCGGTCGTCGGCGGCTGGGTCGGCGCCTCGCGGCGCCCCCGCCGGGCCAGCGCCGCCACCTCCTCGGCGTCGAAGGTGGACCCGCGTGCGCCGGGCGCGCGCCGACTGGTGAGCTGGCCACGACTGACGTAGGCGTACACCGTCTCGGGTTTGACGCCGAGCGCCTGGGCCGCTTCGCGTGTGGTCAGCCGTCGCTCGCCACGGTCGGCTGGTGGTTCGGGGTCCCGTTCGGTGTCCGCCATGGGCCCACCGTATCCATGCCGACGGTCGACTCCATATGTTGACTCGTGGCCTCTCAATCAATATTGACAGCTCGATCATGTGTACTGGACAGTCAAGTCAACATGAGGTGAGCAGAGGAGCCGCAGATGCCGATCCAGGAAACCGAAGCGACCGCCCGAGAGCCGCGGCCGCCGCAGGTCACGGGCGAGGGCCAGCACCCGCGACGCACGGCGGAGGGCGCCGGTCCGATCGACGTCCCGCGCGGGCTCGCCGGGGTCGTGGTCACCGACACCGCGCTCGGTGACGTGCGCGGGCGCGAGGGCTTCTACCACTACCGCCAGTACTCCGCCGTCGAGCTCGCCGAGAGCCGCACCTTCGAGGACGTGTGGCACCTGATGTTCCACGGGGAGCTGCCGGACGCGCCCCAGCGCGCCGCGTTCGCCGCGCGGACCGCGCCGCTGCGCCGACTGCCCGAGACGGTGCGGGCCGCGCTGCCCGGCATCGCCCGCGCGAGCGGCCCCTCGGGCCCGCTCGCCGGCCTGCGCACCGCGCTCTCCCTGTGGGGCGCGTCCACGCGGCTGCGCCCGCTGTACGACATCGACGCCGAGCGCCGGCGCGCGGACGCGCTGGCGGCGTGCGCCGTCGTCCCCACGGTGCTCACCGCGTTGCACCGGCTCGGCGAGGGCCTGGAGCCGATCGAGCCGCGCGACGACCTGCCGTACGCCGCCAACTACCTGTACATGCTGAGCGGCGTCGAGCCGGACCCGGCGCGCGCCCACGCCGTCGAGCGCTATCTGATCTCCACCATCGACCACGGGTTCAACGCCTCGACCTTCACCGCCCGCGTGATCGCCTCGACCGGGGCCGACCTCGCCGCCTGCCTGGTCGGCGCGGTCGGCGCGCTCTCGGGCCCGCTGCACGGCGGCGCGCCCAGCCGGGCCCTGGACACGCTCGACGCCATCGGCACCCCCGACCGGATCGACGGCTGGATCAGGGAGCGGGTGCGCGCGGGGGAGCGGATCATGGGCTTCGGGCACCCCGTCTACCGGACCGAGGACCCGCGTTCGCGGATGCTGCGGGAGGTCGCCCAGAGCTTCGGTGGCCCGTTGGTGGACTTCGCCGTCGAGGTGGAGGGGCAGGTGGAGGCGATCCTGGCGGAGCTCAAGCCGGGGCGTGAGCTGCACACCAACGTCGAGTTCTACGCCGGCGTCGTCATGGAGCTGTGCGGGCTGCCGCGCACCATGTTCACGCCGACCTTCGCCGCGGCCCGGGTGGTCGGCTGGAGCGCCAATATCCTGGAGCAGGCGGAGGACTCGAAGATCATCCGCCCGGCGGCTCGCTACGCGGGCCCGCCACCGCCGCAGCCCGTGCCCGCCGTGTGAGAGGTCCCCCGTTGAGTGAGCAGCAGATCCCGGTCATCGTCCTGGCGGGCTTCCTGGGGTCGGGCAAGACCACGTTGCTCAACCACCTGCTCAGGCACAGTGCCGACACCCGGATCGGCGTCATCGTCAACGACTTCGGCTCCATCGAGATCGATGCCATGAGCGTGTCGGGGCAGGTGGGTTCGACCGTCTCGCTCGGCAACGGGTGTCTGTGCTGCGCGGTGGACGTCAGCGAACTCGACGGCTATCTGGACACGCTGACCGCGCCGGCCGCCCGCCTGGATGTCATCGTCATCGAGGCGAGCGGGCTGGCCGAGCCGCAGGAGCTGGTGCGCATGGTGCTGGCCAGCGACAACCGGCGCGTGGTCTACGGAGGGCTGGTCGAGGTCGCCGACGCGGCCGAGTTCGCGGCCACCCGGGAGCGTCACCCGGAGATCGACCGCCACCTGACCATCGCCGATTTGATCGTGCTGAACAAGGCCGACCGGGTCGGCGCGGCCGACCTGGCGACCCTCGGGGAGACCCTGACGGAGCTGAGCGCGGGCACCGCGGTCGTCACGGCCGAGCACGGCCGCGTCGACCCCGAGCTGCTGTTCGCGTGCCGGCCCCGGGACGAGAGCGCGCCGCGTCAGCTCTCCTTCGAGGACCTCCGCGACGCGTTGGGGCACGGCGGCGACGCCCATGGCGACCACCCGCACGCGCGGTACGAGAGCCTCGCGTTCACCTCGCCGACGCCGCTGGACCCGCGCCGCCTGATGGACTTCCTCGACTCCCGCCCCGTGGGCCTCTACCGCATCAAGGGATATGTCGACTTCGGGGCCGGCGACCGGCGCAACCGGTACGTGCTGCACGCCGTCGGGCGGTTCCTGCGCTTCTACCCCGAGCCCTGGCCGGCGGGTGAGCCCCGGCTGACCCAACTCGTCCTCATCGGCTCGGGAATCGACGCCTCCGCGCTGCACGAGCGGCTCGCGGCCTGCCGGGTGGACGAGGCGGCGGACCCGGCCGCGACGGCGGACGCCGACGCGGTGGCCGAGGTCCCGACGGGGATCGCGGCCCCGTCGCCGGCCCGCGCCCCGCTGCCCGCGCAGCACGCCGCGCGACCCGCCGAGCCCCGGCCCGTGGGCGCCGCGCCGGCCGCGTCGGGGGAGGCGACCGTGGCCCGGGACATGTGGGGCGTGCTGCGGTACGTCCAGCACCAGGACCGCGAGCAGGACGAGGAGTAGCCCCGGCCCGGGCCGCGCCCCACGGGCGACTCCCGGAGCGCATCGCGTACGGCGCGTACGGCGCACGCCGTGCCAGCACCTGTGAGGGGGCGGCTCGCGCCGCGCCCCGGCCCCCGACCACGTCGCCGGCCGGCCCGCCGACCCGTCTCCCCGCACCCGCCCGGGTGCCTTCTCGGGCGTGCCGCCTCGGGTGCGCCGCGCGGTCGCGTCCGGCAGACCGGAACCCGTCACCCCGTCCGTCGCGTACCGCACAGGTCGCCCCCCGCCCGCGTACCGCACGGGACGGCGCGCGGTGTGAGCCCGCCCGAGCGTGGCACCCACTCCCACCGCGCCTCCGGCCCGGCGCCGCATGCCGCCGACATCGCATGCCGCTGACACCGCTGAGCGCGCCGCGCGCCCGGCCGGACCGGCCGCACCGTCGGCGAGCCCGGGGCGCGCGGCGCGCCCCGCCTTTGACCGGCCCCGTGTGGCCGGCGCCGCGCCAGGCGCCACCCGGACGGCGTTCCCGCTGGGGCGCACGCCGCTTCGGGCGTACCGCCTCGGGCCCATCTCGCCCCGACGCACGCCACCTCAGGCGCGGTCAGCCCGGCGCGCACACCGCGCCCGGACGCACAACCCCTCGGGCGTGCGCCGTCGCGCCCACCTCGCGGCGCGCCCCGCCTCGGGGCGACCTCTACGTCGCCGGGCCCGCGATGGCCGCGACCGGTTGGGCCAGGGGGATGCCGGAACCGTCTCGGCGCGGGTCGGGCTCGGGCAGCGGGACCGCCGTCCCCGTGCTGCTGGCCGCCCGGGGTGGAGCGGCCCCCGCCCAGGCCGTGACCAGGCAGTCCTCGCCCTTGAGGAACCGCTGACAGCGCACGCCGCCGGTGGCCCGGCCCTTGCGCGGGTACTGGTCGAACGGGGTGAGCTTGGCCGTTTGCATCGCGCCGTCGAGCGTGTCCCGGGCCCCGGCCACCGTGAAGACCACCGCGTCCCCGGCCGGGTCCACCGCGCCGAAGGAGAGGGCCCTGGCGTCGGCGGCCAGCTTCACCCCCGCCATGCCGCCCGCCGCCCGGCCCTGCGGGCGTACCTGCGACGCGGGGTAACGCAGCAGTTGGGCGTCGCTGGTGATGAAGACCAGGTCCTCCTCGCCGGTGCGCAACTCGGCGGCGCCGACGATCTCGTCGCCCGCGCGGAGCGTGATGACCTCCAACTCCTCCTTGTTCGACGGATAGTCGGGCACCACCCGCTTGACCACCCCCTGCGCGGTGCCCAGCGCCAGGCCCGGCGAGGACTCGTCGAGCGTGGTCAGGCACACCACGCGCTCGCCGTCGGCCAGCGAGACGAACTCCGTGAGCGGCGCCCCGCCCGCGACGTTGGGCGCCGACGCGGTGTCCGGCAGGGTCGGCAGGTCGACGACCGCGATCCGCAGCAGACGCCCGGTCGAGGTCACCACGCCCACGTCGGCGCGCGCCGTTGCCGGGATCGAGGAGACGATCACGTCGTGCTTGGCGCGGCGGGTCGCGTCGTCCACCACCGGCGGCTCGCCGGTGGCCGTGCGGGCCAGCAGCCCCGTGGAGGACAGCAGCACCCGGCACGGGTCGTCGGGGACCTCCAGGGGCACCGCCGCCACCGGGGCGCCGGCCGACTCCAGGAGCACCGTGCGCCGGTCGGTGCTGAACTTCTTGGCCACCGTCGCCAGTTCGCTCGACACCAGCTTCCGCAGCTCCGCGTCGGACTCCAGGATGCGGGACAGCTCGGCGATCTCCCGCGTGAGCCGGTCCCGCTCCGCCTCCAGCTCGATCCGGTCGAAGCGGGTCAGCCGGCGCAGCGGGGTATCCAGGATGTACTGCGTCTGGACGTCCGACAGCGAGAACCGGGCCATCAGCGATTCCTTGGCCTGCGCCGCGTTCTCGCTGGAGCGGATGACGCGGATGACCTCGTCGATGTCGAGCAGCGCCGTGAGCAGGCCCTCGACCAGGTGCAGCCGGTCCTGCCGCTTCCTGCGCCGGAACTCGCTGCGCCGCCGCACCACCTCGAAGCGGTGGTCCAGATAGACCTCGAGGAGTTCCTTGAGACCGAGCGTGAGCGGCTGGCCGTCCACCAGGGCGACGTTGTTGATGCCGAAGGACTCCTCCATCGGCGTCAGCTTGAACAGCTGCTCAAGGACGGCCTCGGGGTTGAAGCCGTTCTTGATCTCGATGACCAGCCGCAGCCCGTGCTCGCGGTCGGTGAGGTCCTTGACGTCGGCGATGCCCTGCAGCTTCTTCGCCCCGACCAGGTCCTTGATCTTGGCGATGACCTTCTCCGGGCCGACCGCGAACGGCAGCTCCGTCACGACCAGGCCCTTGCGGCGCGGCGTCACGTTGTCCACCGACACCGTCGCGCGGATCTTGAAGGTGCCGCGACCGGTCTGGTACGCGTCCCGCACGCCCCCCAGGCCGACGATGCGACCGCCGGTGGGCAGGTCGGGGCCGGGCACGAAGCGCATCAGCGTGTCCAGGTCCGCGCCCGGGTGCCGGATCAGGTGCCGGGCGGCGGCGATGACCTCGCCGAGGTTGTGCGGCGGCATGTTCGTCGCCATGCCGACCGCGATCCCCGACGAGCCGTTGACCAGCAGGTTCGGATAAGCGGCCGGGAGCGCGACGGGCTCCTGCTCGCTGCCGTCGTAGTTGGGGCTGAAGTCGACCGTGTCCTCGTCGATGGACTCGGTCATCAGCGACGTGGCCGAGGCCATCCGACACTCGGTGTACCGCATCGCGGCGGGCGGGTCGTCGTTGCCCAGCGAGCCGAAGTTGCCGTGCCCGTCCACCAGCGGCAGTCGCATCGAGAACGGCTGGGCCATGCGCACCAGCGCGTCGTAGATGGACGCGTCACCGTGCGGGTGCAGCTTGCCCATCACCTCGCCGACGACCCGGGCGCACTTGACGTACCCCCGCTCGGGGCGCAACCCCATGTCGTTCATCTGGTAGAGGATGCGGCGGTGCACCGGCTTGAGGCCGTCCCTGGCGTCGGGCAGCGCGCGGGAGTAGATGACCGAGTAGGCGTATTCGAGGAAGGAGCCCTGCATCTCATCGACGACGTCGATGTCGAGGATGCGCTCCTCGAAATCCTCCGGTGGCGGGGTCTTCGTGCTGCGGCGGGCCATCGCGGCTGCGGCTCCTTCTCCTACCGGTACGAGTGCTGACGTCGACCATTGTGGCCCGCCGCACTGACAACGCCGACCACGACCCGGCTGGTCGCGCCCGGACGGGAGCGCCGCGCACCCCGCGCCGACGCCACCGCGCGAGCGTCCTTCGCGGGGAACTTCGCCAGATGTCAGCCCGCTTGCATACAGTGACAGGACTGCTCAACCCGCGATAGATCGCGCGATCGAAGGGACGTACATGCCCATGGGTCACACGGCCACGCAACAGGCCGGCTCCGGCGGCCTGACAGCGACCGAGCACCGCCTGGCGAACGGTCTGCGTGTGGTGCTCTCCGAGGACCACCTGACCCCGGTCGCCGCGGTCTGCCTCTGGTACGACGTCGGCTCCCGCCACGAGGTCAAGGGGCGTACGGGACTCGCCCACCTCTTCGAGCACCTGATGTTCCAGGGCTCGAAGCAGGTCAGCGGCAACGGGCACTTCGAGCTCGTGCAGGGCGCCGGCGGTTCGCTCAACGGCACCACGAGCTTCGAGCGGACCAACTACTTCGAGACCATGCCCGCCCACCAGGTGGAGCTGGCCCTGTGGCTGGAAGCCGACCGGATGGGGTCGCTGCTCTCCGCGCTCGACGAGGAGAGCATGGAGAACCAGCGCGACGTGGTGAAGAACGAGCGCCGCCAGCGCTACGACAACGTGCCCTACGGCACCGCCTTCGAGCGGCTGACCGCGATGGCCTACCCGGAGGGCCACCCCTACCACCACACGCCCATCGGCTCGATGGCGGACCTGGACGCGGCGTCGCTGGAGGACGCGCGGCAGTTCTTCCGTACCTACTACGCGCCGAACAACGCCGTGCTCTCCGTCGTCGGCGACATCGACCCCGAGCAGACCCTGGCGTGGGTCGAGAAGTACTTCGGCAGCATCCCCGCGCACGACGGCAAGCCCACCCCACGGGACGGCGCGCTGCCCGACACCATCGGCGCGCAGTTGCGCGAGGAGGTGCGCGAGGAGGTGCCCGCGCGCGCCCTGATGGCCGCCTACCGGCTGCCGCACGACGGCACCCGCGAGGCGGACGCCGCCGACCTGGCCCTGACCGTGCTCGGCGGTGGCGAGTCCTCCCGCCTGCACAACCGGCTGGTGCGCCGCGACCGCACCGCCGTCGCGGCCGGCTTCGGACTGCTGCGGCTGGCCGGCGCGCCCTCGCTGGGCTGGCTGGACGTCAAGACCTCGGGCGGCGTGGAGGTGCCCGCCATCGAGTCCGCCGTGGACGAGGAGCTGGCCCGCTTCGCCGCCGAGGGCCCGAGCCCGCAGGAGATGGAGCGGGCCCAGGCGCAGCTCGAGCGCGAGTGGCTGGACCGGCTGGCCACGGTCGGCGGCCGGGCCGACGAACTGTGCCGGTACGCGGTCCTCTTCGGTGACCCGCAGCTCGCGCTGAGCGCGGTGGACCGGGTCCTGGACATCACCGCCGACGAGGTGCGGGCCGTCGCCGCGGCCCGACTGCGTCCCGACAACCGCGCGGTGCTGGTCTACGAGCCGACCGAGCCCGCCGAGACCGGCGAGGGCGAGGAGACCGTGGAGGCCACCGAGCCGACCGATGTCGTGCGGGCGGCCCCCGCCGACGCGGCGACCGAGGACAACGACGAAGGGGCGGGCCGGTGAGCGACGCAGCGACCACGACCGCGACACAGACCGACGCGACGGACACCACCGTGACCAGCATGCAGTTCCACCCCCAGCCCCAGCCCGGCCAGGCCAAGCCGTGGGCCTTCCCCGCACCCGAGCGCGGCCAGCTCCCCAACGGCCTGACCGTGCTGCGCTGTCACCGGCCGGGCCAGCAGGTCGTCGCGGTCGAGGTCAACCTCGCCGCGCCGCTGGAGGCCGAGCCGCAGGGGCTCGAAGGCGTGGCGACCATCATGGCCAGGGCCCTGTCCGAGGGGACCGACCGGCACTCGGCCGAGGAGTTCGCGGCCGAGCTGGAGCGCTGCGGCGCCACCCTGGACGCCTACGCCGACCACCCGGGCGTGCGGGTCTCCCTGGAGGTTCCGGCCTCCCGGCTGACCAAGGCGCTCGGACTGCTCGCCGACGCGCTGCGGGCCCCCGCCTTCCCCGAGAGCGAGGTGGAGCGGCTGGTGCGCAACCGGCTCGACGAGATCCCGCACGAGCTGGCCAACCCGGCGCGGCGGGCCGCGATGACGCTGTCCAAGGAGCTCTTCCCGGCCGACTCCCGGATGTCCCGGCCCCGCCAGGGCACCGAGGAGACGGTGACGGGCGTGGACGCCGCCGCCGTGCGCGCCTTCTACGCCGCCCACGTGCGCCCGGCCACGGCCACCGCGGTGGTCGTCGGCGACCTCACCGGCGTGGACCTCGACCAGGCGCTCGCCGAGACGCTGGGCGCCTGGAGCGGCGACACGGCCGCGCCGCGCCCGGTGCCCGCCGTCACCGCCGACGACAGCGGCCGGGTCGTCATCGTGGACCGGCCCGGTGCCGTGCAGACCCAGCTGCTCATCGGACGGGTCGGCGCCGACCGGCACGACCGGGTGTGGCCCGCGCAGACGCTCGGCACCTACTGCCTGGGTGGCACCCTCACCTCCCGGCTGGACCGCGTGCTGCGCGAGGAGAAGGGCTACACGTACGGCGTGCGGGCCTTCGCGCAGGTCCTGCGCTCCACGCCGGAGGGCACCGGCCTCTCGCTGCTGGCCATCAGCGGTTCGGTGGCCACCGAGGTGACCGGCCCGGCGCTGGAGGACGCGTGGAAGGTGCTGCGCACGCTGGCCGCCGAGGGGCTCACGGACGACGAGCGTGACGTGGCCGTGCAGAACCTGGTGGGGATCGCCCCGCTGAAGTACGAGACGGCCGCCTCCGTCGCGGGCACCCTCGCCGACCAGGTGGAGCAGCACCTCCCGGACGACTTCCAGGCCCACCTCTACCAACGGCTCGCCGAGACCGGCACCGTCGAGGCGACCGCGGCGGCGGTGGCCGCCTTCCCGACGGACCGTCTGGTGACCGTGCTGGTCGGCGACGCCTCGGTGATCGCGGAGCCGGTCAAGGCGCTGGGCATCGGTGACGTGCGGGTGGTGACCGGCTAGCACGAGGCGTGGCGGGGCGCGGAAGCCCGTAGGCGTACCGACCGGGCTGGCGCGCCGTCAGGCGGCGTGGGGCCCGGTGCGGTCCCGCGCCGTCCCGTCTCCCGCGCTCGCCGCCCGGAGCCCGCCGTGAGGCGTGTCCCGGAGCGTTCGCCGGTCCGCGTGCGGCGGCTCGCGTCGCCGCCTCGCCAGCGGCGGCGCCCGAATCGCCCCGACCCACACGAGCGGAGCGCGGAGCTCCGGTCGCCGACGTGTGGTTACGGCGAGTCAGGAGGCCCTGGTGTCCCGTGGGATGCCAGGGCCTCTCGGTATGTCTGGTTTGCGGGAGAGGCTGCCCGTCTGCCGTGTGGCGTGCGCAACATTCACCCGGTTCTGTTTGCCGATCAAAAGACGTCCCGCTTAGCGTCAGCCCCGTTGCTCGTCACAGATCAGCCACACCCGTGGCACCGGGCAGCCATCGCCGAGTCCCTCATGGCGCGAGCCAGGGGAGCCGGGGACCCATGTCCCCTGGGGTGAATCGGCCGCCATCCTCGCGAGGGGCGTGGCGACCGTAGGAGACCTTCCTGCTCCGAACCCGTCAGCTAACCCGGTAGGCGAGAAGGAAGGAAAGGAGTACGCCTCCTCATGGCGCTCACTCGTGCCACTGGGCGGCACCGTCGCCCCAGCCGTCTTACCCGGAGCAGCGCGAACGTGGCGGGCATGGCCACTCTCGCCGCCACCGGAGTCGTCGCCGGCATAGCCGCCCCCGCGATGGCCGCCTCCGGCGCCGCCGGCTCGCAGGAACCCCAGGACACCGGTCTGCGTCAGGCGGTGGCCCTCAACGACGGCATCGCCGACAAGATCGGCGCCCAGGCCGACGCCCAGTACTCCGCCGCCGAGCAGGCCGCGGCCGAACAGCAGGCCGAGGAGGAGGCGCGCCAGCAGGCCGCCAAGCACGCCGCCGAGATGAAGAAGAAGGCGGAGGAGGCCAAGCGCAAGGCCGCCGCCGAGGCCGCGAAGAAGAAGGCCGCCGAGAAGAAGGCGGCCGAGGCCCGCGCCGCCGAGGCGCGTGAGGCCGCCGAGACCCGTGCGACCGAGACCCGCGAGGCCAGCGACACGCGGGCCACCCGCACCGTCGAGCGCACCACGCTGGGCGCCGCCTACGTCTCCCCGGTCGCGGGCAGCTACGTCTCCACGCAGTACCAGGCGTCGGGCGGCAACTGGTCCTCCGGCAGCCACACCGGCATCGACTTCCACGCCGGCCTGGGCACCTCGGTGCGTGCCGTAGGCGCCGGCACCGTCGTCGAGGCGGGCTGGGGCGGCGCGTACGGCAACAACGTCGTGATCAAGATGAACGACGGCACCTACACCCAGTACGGCCACCTCGACTCGCTCTCTGTCTCGGTGGGTCAGAGCGTCGCCCCGGGCCAGCAGATCGGCCTGGCCGGCAACACGGGCAACTCCACCGGCGCGCACCTGCACTTCGAGGCCCGCACGTCGCCCGAGTACGGCTCGGACATCAACCCCGTCGCCTACCTGCGCTCGCACGGCGTCAACATCTGAGCCGGAGCCGGCCCCGCGCGGACGGCGGCAGGGCACGGGGGCGCACCCACCCGTGCTGAGCCCGGCACGCCCGGGGCCACCGGTCGGGCGGCCGTGAGCTCGCCCCCGCGCGTCGCGTCATCTCGAAGGCCCCACCCCCGCCGGGTGGGGCCTTCGGCATGCGCGCTCCGGGGCGGGCCGGTGGCGGCCGAGCCGAGCGGTCGGCCCGCCGGGGGCCCTGAGACGTACGCGGGCGGGGCGCGCCCCGGGGGTGCGGGCGGATGGGAGGCGCGGGAAACGACGAAGCCGCGGTGACGACCCTGGGGGCCACCGCGGCTTCGGAAGGTACCGAACGGCGAGTCAGACCGTCTCCGGGAGCTCCTCAAGGCCCTCGGCGACGAGCTTGGCCAGACGGTCGAGCGCGGCGTCGGCGCCGTCGGCCTCGGAGGCCAGCACGATCTCCTCGCCGCCCTGCGCGCCCAGGCCGAGCACGGCGAGCATCGAGGCGGCGTTGACCGGGGAGCCGTCCGACTTGGCGATCGTCACGGGGACGCCGGAGGCCGTCGCGGCGCGGACGAAGATCGACGCGGGGCGAGCGTGCAGGCCCTCTGCCCAGCCGACGGTGACGCGGCGCTCAACCATGGTGTTGCCCTTCAGGTGGTTGCTGTTGTCTAGACCAGTCTCTCACGGGGTGCGGTGTGCTCCGGCGGAGCCCTTCCACAGCCTGCCCCGGCACAAGGGCGCGCGCGAATCGAACCGTTGTCGGTGCCCCCACCTAGTCTGGACCCATGGAAACGCCGCCCGAGCACGCCTACCCGACCCACTGGGAAGCGGACGTGGTGCTCCGTGACGGCGGCACCGCCCAGATCCGCCCCATCACCCCCGACGACGCCCGGCGCCTGGTCGACTTCTACGAGAAGGTCTCGGACGAGTCCAAGTACTACCGCTTCTTCGCCCCCCACCCCCGGCTCTCCGACCGCGACGTGCACCGCTTCACCCACCACGACTACGTGGACCGGGTCGGCCTGGCGGCGACGGTGGGGGACGAGTTCATCGCCACGGTGCGCTACGACCGCATCGACGCGCGCGGGCTGCCCGCGTCCGCGCCGGCCCAGGACGCCGAGGTCGCCTTCCTGGTCCAGGACGCCCACCAGGGGCGCGGTGTGGCCTCCGCCCTCCTCGAACACATCGCGGCCGTCGCCAGGGAGCGCGCCATCCGGCGCTTCGCGGCCGAGGTGCTGCCCGCCAACACCAAGATGATCAAGGTGTTCACGGACGCGGGGTACACCCAGCAGCGCAGCTTCGAGGACGGGGTCGTCCGGCTGGAGTTCGATCTGGAACCCACGCCCCGGTCGCTGGCCGTCATGCGCGCGCGGGAGCAGCGCGCCGAGGCCCGCTCCGTGCGGCGGCTGCTCGCACCCGGTTCGGTCGCGGTCGTCGGGGCCAGCCGGGGGCCCGGCGGCGCCGGGCGGGCGGTGCTGGTCGACCTGCTGACCGGCGGCTACACAGGGCGGGTGTACGCGGTCAACCACGCCTTCGCGCCCGGCCGCTCGCGGCTGACCGGCGACGACCTGGCCCAGGCCCGCCGCGAGGCCGCCCCGCCCGGCCCGCCGGCCGGGGTCCGGGCCGACGCGCCCCCGCCCGAGGCCGCCCCGCCGGACACCGCGGGCGGGTGGGAGGGCATCGCCGCCTACCGCTCGGTGCGCGACATCGAGGAGCCGGTGGACCTGGCCGTCGTCGCGGTGCCGGCCGCGCAGGTGCCCGCCGTGGTCGCCGACTGCGGCGAGCGGGGCGTGCAGGGCCTGGTCGTGGTCTCCTCGGGGTACGCCGAGAGCGGCCCCGAGGGTCTGGAGCGCCAGCGGGAGCTGGTACGCCAGGTCAGGTCGTACGGGATGCGGCTGATCGGTCCGGGCGCGCTGGGGATCATCAACACCGCCGGCGCGGTACGGATGAACGCCTCCCTCTCGCCCCAGATGCCGCCGACCGGGAACCTGGGCCTGTTCACCCAGTCCGGCGCGATCGGCATCGCCCTGCTGTCCGGGCTGCACCGCAGGGGCTCGGGCCTGTTCGGCATCTCCACCTTCGTCTCGGCCGGCAACCGCGCGGACGTCTCGGGCAACGACCTGCTCCAGTACTGGCACGACGACCCCGCCACCCAGGTCGCGCTGCTGTACCTGGAGTCCATCGGCAACCCCCGCAAGTTCACCCGGCTGGCCAAGCGCACCGCCGCCCTCAAACCGGTCGTGGTCGTCAAGGGCGCCCGGCACAGCGGCAGCGAGCCGCCGGGGCACGCGGTGCCCACCACGCGCATCCCCGACGCCACGGTCTCCGCCCTGTTCCGGCAGGCCGGCGTCATCCGCGTCGGCACGGTCACCGAGCTGGCGGACGTGGGACTGCTGCTGGCCGCGCAGCCGCTGCCGCGCGGCCCCCGGGTGGCGATCCTCGGGAACTCCGAGTCGCTCGGCCTGATCACCTACGACGCGTGTCTGACCGAGGGCCTGCGCCCGCTGCCACCGCTGGACCTGACCACGGCCGCCGAGCCCGCCGACTTCCGGACGGCCCTCGGGCGAGCCCTGGCCGACGACCTGTGCGACGCCGTCGTCGTCACGGCCATCCCCGCGGTCGACGGCGGACCGGCCACCGAGCTGGCCTGGGCGATCCGTGAGGCCACGGCCGCGAGCGGCACGGCGAAGCCGGTGGCCGTGGTGCACCTGGAGATCCCCGGCCTGGCCGCGACCCTGGCCCAGCCCGCCGACCCGGCCGCGCCCCCGCCGCGACCCGCCACCGACGGCCAGCCGACCGCGCCACCGGCACCCGACGTCGACCACCCGCCGCACGCGAGCCGGGTGCCGGCCTACCCCGTGGCCGAGCGCGCGGTGCGGGCGCTGGCCGAGGCCGTGCGGTACGCGCACTGGCGACGGCAGGCCGCCGAGCCCGGCCGCGTGCCCGAGTACGACGACATCGACGAGGCGGGTGCCGGCGCCGACATCGACGTACTCCTGGCCGCGCACGCGCGTGAGGAGTCCGAGCGAGCGACGCCCCCCACCCCGCCCACGGCCTCCCCCGTCAGCCCCGTTCCGCCCGCACCGGCCACGGCACCGCCACCCCCGGCCGCCGAGCCCACCCCGCCGGTCGCCCCCACCGAGAGCGGCGCCGCGCCCGAAGACCCCGCCGTGCCCACCGGCCCTGCCGTGCCCACCGGCCCTGCCGTGCCCACCGGCCCCGCCGTGCCCACCGGCCCCGTCGCGCCCGGCAGGCCCGCCTCGGCGAGCCGTGGGCGCGCGCGTCACCTGCCGCGCAGTTTCGCGCTCTCCGCGCCCGACACCCAGCGGCTGCTGGCCCGCTACGGCATCAGCGTGCTGCCCGCCCGGCCCGCCCCGGACCCGGACAGCGCCGCGCGGGCGGCGGCCCGGCTGGGGTACCCGGTGGCCCTCAAGCCCACCGCGCCCCACCTGCGCCATCGCGCCGACCTCGGCGCCTTCCGGCTCGACCTCGGTGGCGAGCGGGAACTACGTCGGGCCTACGCCGAGTTGACCAGCCTGTTGGGCGGGCCCGACGAGCTGCGGCTGGTCGTCCAGCGCATGGCTCCCCGTGGCGTGGACACGGTGGTGCGGGCCGCGATCGACCCGGCCGCCGGCGCCGTGCTCTCCTTCGGTCTGGCCGGCGCCCCCTCCGAGCTCCTCGGCGACACCGCCCACCGGCTCATACCGGCCACTGACCGTGACGTATCCGAGCTCATCAGGTCGGTGCGCACCGCTCCGCTGTTGTTCGGCTGGCGCGGCTCGCGGCCGGTGGACACCGCGGCCCTGGAGGAACTGCTGTTGCGCGTCTCGCGACTGGTGGGCGACCACCCCGAGGTGGTGGCGGTGCACCTGGAGCCGGTGGTCGTGGCCCAGCGCGGACTGTCCGTCCTGGGCGCGTCGCTGCGCCTGGCCCCGCCCCCGATCCGTACGGACGTCGGGCCCCGCCACCTGCCCGCGTACTGACCCCCGCCCCCGCTGCCCACCCCCGCCCGCCGAACCCCCGCCCGCGCCGCCCACCCGCGCCCCCCCCCGAACCACCGCCCCGCGCCGCCCGCCCGTGCCCGCCGAACCCGCGGCGCGTACCGGCGCCCCGCCCACGCCGGCCCCAGGGCGGCCCGTGCCCACCAGGTCGCGGGGGCCGGGGCGCGTGAGCGGGGGGCCCACGGCGGTAGCCCGGGGTCGGCCGGTGGGCGGGGCGCGGCCACGCGGACCGACCGTCGGCCGACCCTGCGGGGCGGCGCCGCTTCCACGCGGGTGCCGACGGGGGAGGGGATCGGGGCCGGGCTCGCCCCGTAGGATGGGAGGCATGGCGAAGACCGGTACGACGACCCAGGGGCTGCGCGCGGCGATCGAGCGCAGCGGCTACTACCCGGCCCTCGTTGCCGAGGCGGTCGAGGCCGCCGTGGGCGGCGAGCCGGTGGCGGCGTTCCTGGTTCACCAGGAGACGACGTTCGACTCCAACGAGGTCCGCCGGCACGTCACGGTCCTCGTCCTCACCGACACCCGCTTCATCGTCAGCCACACCGACGAGCAGGCCGCCGACGACAGCTCCGCCACCCCGTACGCCACGACCTCGACCGAGTCCGTGAAGCTCCACCGGATCTCCTCGGTCGTGCTCAGCCGCGTCGTCGCCAACCCCGAGTCGTACACCCCCGGCACGCTGCCCCGCGAGGTGGTGCTCACCATCGGCTGGGGCGCGGTCAGCCGGCTCGACCTGGAGCCCGCGAGCTGCGGTGACCCCAACTGCGAGGCGGACCACGGCTACACCGGCTCCTCCACCGCCGACGACCTCTCGCTGCGCGTGAGCGAGGCGGGCGACGGGCCGGACAGCGTCCGGCAGACCCTGGCGTTCGCCCAGGCGCTGTCCGAGGCGACCACGGCGAACACCCGTTGACGCCCCCGTCCGGCTCGGGCCCCGCCACCGGCGCCGCCTGGCCCGAGCAGCAGCCACCGGGCGCGGTCCTGGACCCCGCGAGCGCCCCCCTGCCCCGGTACGGCACCGGCTCGCTCAGTGACCTGCTGCCCGCCGTGGTGGCCGGCCAGGAGGTGCCGGGGCTGACCGGCACGCCGGGCCTGAGCCTGGCGCCGGCCGACCGGGTGTGCGTCTTCCTCATCGACGGCCTGGGCTGGGAGCTGCTGCGCGCCCACCCCGCCGAGGCGCCGTTCCTGACCTCCCTGCTGGCCAGCTCCCTGAACGGCACCGGTCAGCCGCTGACCGCCGGGTTCCCCTCCACCACCGCGACCTCGCTGGCCTCGGTGGGCACCGGCCTGCCCCCGGGCGCCCACGGCCTGCCCGGATACACCGTCGCCGACCCGGCCACCGGCGCGCTGATGAACCAGCTCCGCTGGCAGCCGTGGACCGACCCGCACGCCTGGCAGCCGTACCCGACGGTCTTCCAGCTGGCGGACGCGGCCGGCGTGCACACCTGCCAGGTGTCCGCCCCCGCGTTCCAGCACACCCCGCTCACCAAGATCGCGCTCAGCGGCGGCACCTTCCACGGCCGGCTCTCCGGCGAGGAGCGGATGGACCTCGCCGCCGCCCAGACCGGCGCCGCCGGCCGCACCCTGGTCTACACGTACTACAGCGAGGTGGACGGCAAGGGGCACCGGTTCGGTGTCGACTCCGACGACTGGCGCGGCCAGCTGATGTACGTGGACGGTCTGGCCCAGCGGCTCGCCGAGCAGCTGCCGCCCCGTTCCGCGCTCTACGTCACCGCCGACCACGGCATGATCGACCTGCCCTTCGACCCGGAGTCGCGCATCGACTTCGACGAGGACTGGGAGCTGCGCGCCGGTGTGGCCCTGCTCGGCGGCGAAGGCCGGGCCCGGCACGTGTACGCCGTGCCGGGGGCCGCCACCGACGTGCTCGCCGTCTGGCGCGAGGTGCTCGGCGAGCAGATGTGGGTGGCCAGCCGGGACGAGGCGATCGCGACCGGCTGGTTCGGACCGTCCGGGGTGGGCGTGGACGAGCGGGTGTACGGGCGCATCGGGGACGTGGTCGCCGCCGCCCGCGACGACGTGGCCATCGTGGCCAGCCGCACCGAGCCCAACGAGTCGGCCATGGTGGGCCTGCACGGCTCCATGACCCCCGTCGAACAGCTCGTCCCCCTCCTCGAAGTACGCACCTGAGACATCGGCCGCGCGCCCGACCCCCGGGTCGTGCGCGGCCCCCAGCGCGACCCGCGCGGACGTCGGCGCGTGGCACGCGCGGCCCCGCGACGCCTCCCACCGACCGAAAGGCCCGTGTTCCCCCATGTCCGAGCTGGTGTTCTTCTCCGGAACGATGGACTGCGGAAAGAGCACGCTCGCTCTGCAGATCGAGCACAACCGTTCGGCGCGCGGCCTCCAGGGCCTGATCTTCACCCGGGACGACCGGGCGGGGGAGGGGCGGCTCTCCTCCCGGCTCGGCCTCGCCACCGACGCGATCGAGGCCCGTGAGGGCTTCGACTTCTACGCGTACGTCGTCGCGCGGCTGAGCGCGGGAGGCCGGGCCGACTACGTGATCGCCGACGAGGCACAGTTCCTCGCCCCGGAGCAGATCGACCAACTCGCGCACATCGTCGACGACCTGGGGCTCGACGTCTTCGCCTTCGGCATCACCACCGACTTCCGCAGCAGGCTCTTCGCCGGCTCACAGCGGCTGGTCGAGCTCGCCGACCGGATCGAGGTGCTCCAGGTCGAGGCGCTGTGCTGGTGCGGCGCCCGCGCCACGCACAACGCGCGCACCGTCGACGGCCAGATGGTGGTCGAGGGCGCGCAGGTGGTGATCGGCGACGTCAACAAGCCGACCCGCGACGGCGGTGCCGCACCCGGCGCCCCGGCGGGCGAGCCGACCGGGGCGACCGGCGAACCGGGGGCCGGCGCCGCGACGCGTACGCCCGAGGTCGGCTACGAGGTGCTGTGCCGACGCCACCACCGCCGCCGCGTGACGGCCTCCGTGGCCCGCGCCGCCACCCTCTCGCCGGAGGTGCTCCCCGTCGACCGGACCGAGCCCGCCCTCCACGCCGGCCCACCCCCCACCGAAGCCGGCTGACCCCCGCCCGCGCCAGCCCCGCGACGCTGCGCCGCACCCCGCCTTCGACGCCCCTCCCCGCGAAGCGGACGCGAGGCTCCGCAGGCCCCACCGCGTCCACGACCCCGGGCGCCAGCGCCCGTGTGGCCCGACCACGCGTCGGCAGCGGTCCGTGCCGAAGGGCATCCCGGGGCCGGGCGGCGCATCGCCGGAGCCCGCCGCGCCCGCGCCACCAGGCACCAGCCGGAGCGCGCGCGTCCTGGCCGGGCTCCTCGGCGGGCTCGACGCCTCGGCAGGCTCGCGTCCGACGGCGCCACCCCACCTCCGAGGGCGCCACCCCGCGCGCGCCGCCCGAGCTCACGGCTTCGCCCGCCCACAGCGTCCCAGCCCCCGTACTCCGCCACCGATCACCGGCCGGTGATCACACCGACGCCCGCCCCCGGCCGTGGGCGGCGCGGTGCCCCGTGACAGCGCGCCCCTTCGTCTCCCGCCACCCGCGCCGACCCCGCACGCCCACGCGCCAGCCGGCACGCCGGCCACCCGGTACCACCCCGCGCGCGCCGTCCGGCGCGCCCCACCCGAGCCGCGCCCCATCGACGCCCCAAAGGAACGCCCCCCGTCGGGCCGCGACCCGCCTCGGCCCGACGCCCGACGCGACGCTCAGCTCTCGGTCCGCACCAGGGTCAGGGCCGCACCCTCGGGGTCGGTGACCTGCACGCAGCGGCCGGTCGCGGTGTCCCGGGAGCCGCTCACCACGCGTCCGCCCAGCTCCACGACCCGCTCGGCCGCCTCGTCCGGGTCCGTGACCTCGAAGTACGTCGTCCAGTGCGGGCCCTGACGGCGCGGCAGCGCGTGGCCTACGCCGTGCATCGCCGCGACCGGACGCCCGCGTACCGTCAGCGTCACGTAGTCCTCGGTGGTGGTCGTGAGCGGCTCGCACTCGCAGCCGAAGACCGTTTGGTAGAACTTCTCGACGTTCGCCGTCTCCGATGTCAGCAACTCCGTCCACACCGGCGTCCCCGCCTCGCCGCCTCCCTCGCTGCCGAGGTGGCCGCGCGCCTGCCAGACGCCGAACACCGCGCCCAGCGGGTCGGAGGCGATGGCCATCCGACCCTCCTCCCCGGAATCCAGCGGGCCGACCGCCACCGTGCCACCACAGCACCGGATGCGCTCGGCCGTGGCGTCCGTGTCGTCGCTGGCCAGGAACGTCGTCCAGGCCACGGGCAGCCGCAGCCCCGGCGCCAACTCGCCGATCCCGGCGACCGGGCGGCCGTCGAGCAGGGCCCGCACGTACGGGCCGAACTGAGCGGGACCCGCCCGGAACTCCCAGCCGAACAGGCCCTGGTAGAACTCCTGCGTCGCGGCCAGACTGTGCACCATCAGGCTCGTCCAGCAGGGCGTACCCGGCGTGCGGCGGGCGGGTTCGCGCCCGCTCAGTCCGACCTCACTCCCGGAACCTTCCCTGACGCCGCGTACGGGAGGTGCGCCCGGGGTGACCCCGGGGTGGTGCCGCTCGGGGGACCGCCGTGCCTCGGTCATCGTCTCTGTCTCCTTGGAGCGTCGTCGTGTGGCCTCAAGATCCCGCGAGCGCCGGCGTGGCACGCGGGGGTGTAACGGGGCGGGTCCGCCCAGATGCTCGCAGTAGCCGTCGCGGCGCGCGCGCCGGCCGCGCCGCGATACGAGGGTTCCCATCGGAGAATGCCCGGTTTGGCATGGCGCACCCCGTTCACCGGGGTAGCGGGCCGGTGTCGATCATCCGTACACCGGGTTCGGCGCGATCCGTACGGCGCGCGGGCGACTACGCGAGGATGAGTCCCATGAACGCCATCGTCACCACCCACGAACTCGCCGCCGAACTGGCCGGTCCCCACCCGCCGCTGCTGCTCGACATCCGCTGGCAGATGACGCCACCCGGTGGCCGTGACGCGCGGCCGACCTCCGGCCGTGCCGCGTACGAGACGGGCCATCTGCCCGGCGCCGGATACGTGGACCTGGAGGCCGAACTGGCCGGCCCGCCCGGTTCCGCCGGCCGTCACCCCCTGCCTGACCTGGCGGTCTTCGGAGGGGCGATGCGCCGGGCCGGGGTGCGTGCGGAGTATCCGGTGGTCGTCTACGACGGGGGAGCGGGCGATCCGCCGTCGCCGTCGGCAGGGTGGGCCGCCGCGCGCGCCTGGTGGCTGCTGCGTTGGGCCGGCCATCCTGCGGTGCGCGTCCTGGACGGCGGGTTGAGCGCGTGGGTCGCGGCCGGCGGACCGGTCAGCACCGACATCCCGGAGCCGCCCGCAGGCGACTTCACGCCACACCCGGGCGGGTTGCCGCACCTGGACGCGGACGAGGCGGCCGAGCTGGCCCGGCGCGGGGTACTGCTGGACGCGCGGGCGGGCAACCGCTACCGGGGTGAGGTGGAGCCCATCGACCGGGTGGCGGGCCACATCCCGGGCGCGCTCTCGGCGCCCACCACCGAGAACGTGGGCGCGGACGGCCGGTTCCTGCCCGCCGCCGAACTGGCCGAGCGCTTCGCCGGCCTGGGCGTCACCGACGCGGCCGAGGTCGGCGTCTACTGCGGCTCGGGCGTGTCCGGCGCCCACGAGGTGCTGGCCCTGGCGGTGGCCGGCGTGCCGGCGGCGCTGTACGTCGGATCGTGGAGCGAGTGGTCGAGCGACCCGTCGCGCCCGGTGGCCACCGGTTCCACCCCGGGCTAGCCACCCGCCTCGGCGGGCCGAAAGACACCGCGGGGCCGGGAGGTGACGGAGGGTGAGGCACGCCGGGTGGTGGGCCGCTAACGGTACGGGGGGACCGCCCTCGGCGGGCGCCGGCGCCCTGGCCCGGCCGACGGGCAGGCCCCGGGCCCGGCGACGGACACCGCCCGCGCCCCGGCGAGCCCCGCCGGGCTCGCACCCCGCCCGCGTCGGCCGCCGTGGCGCGAGAGCGGACCGGCCCCGCGTCGGGAGGTCCGGTGCGCGCGGGCGGCCGACATCCGGGCGCGGGGTGGCGCGGTGGCGCGCGGCTGGTGCCGTCGAACCTCCGCCCATGCCCGCGCCCGTCGCCGCTATTCCTGCTTCTTGCGACGGGTACCGAAGACGATCTCGTCCCAGCTCGGTACCGCCGCCCGCCGGCCCGGCCGGACGCCGTCCGCCTCGGCCTGCCGGTCCGTCGTGCCGGTCAGCCGGTCGCGGTGCCCGGCGACCGCCCGTGGCATCAGCACGTCCGCGTACGCCGAGCCGGCGCTGGCAGCGGGGGCCGGCGGCTCCAGCGACTCCGCCTCCTCGACGGGCTCGTCCGGCGGCCGGGGGGCCTGCACCGACTCCGGTACGACCATGTCGCCCCGGAAGCTGGGCACCGCCTCCAACAGGCTGGTCAGCGAGTCCCGCTCGGGCGGCGCCTCCTCCAGCACGACGGGCGTCGGCTCCACCTCGTCGAGGCCCACACCCCGCTCGCCGGGCGACGGCCGCTGCGGTGTGCGGTCCAGCGGGCGGTCCCGGGGCAGTCGGGCGATACGCGGCACGAAGGGGAAGCTGGGCTCGGGAGAGTCGTCGGTCTCGCCGATGAGCGACCTGGCCTCTTCGTCCACGGCCTGCACCAGACGGCGCGGGGGGTCGTAGGTCCAGCTCGCCGTGTGGGTCTCGCCCGCGACGCGGTAGACGAGCAGCACCTCCCAGGTGCCGTCGTCGCGCCGCCAGGAGTCCCACTGGGTGGCGTCCTTGTCCGCGCCGCGCAGCAGGAGTCGTTCTGTCACGGACTCGCCGAGCTGCGGACCGGTGTTCTCGCCCGGCCGGCGTACGGGGGTCTTGCGGGCACGCTCGGCCATGAACGCGCGCTCCGCCAGGACCGGGCCCTCGAACCTGCGCACCCGCTCGACGGGAATGCCCGCGAGCTGGGCGACCTCCTCGGCCGACGCGCCGGCTCGTATCCGAGCCTGGATGTCCCTCGGCCGCAGGTGGCTCTCGACCTCGATCTCGATCTGGCCGAGTCGCGCACGGTCGTTGCGCACGGCGGCGCGCAGCCGCTCGTCGATCGGAAGCGTGTACTCCGTGCTGTCCGCAGCCTTGAGCACCAGCCGTGTGCCGTCGTTGCTGACGGCCACGACACGCAGTTCGGGCATGGGAACCTCCCGGGTGGTGCCTGCCGACGTCACGTGCGTCGCTGCCGTTCTCCCGCTAGATGAGTGTGACCTGCCCAGGTGCAGCCTGCCACAACATTGCCGAGTTACCTGGCGTGTCGAGCCTAGGCTCTGATCCGCCGTTATGGCACGGTGACGTGTTTACGACCCAAAGTGACGATAAGTCACTCTGTGCGGTACGCGCCATGCCATGTCGTGGCGCCGCTGGTCGAGTTGGCGCCGATGACCTCTCCCGTTCGGTCCGGGCGGCCGGACGGGATGGCGAGGTCGGGGTTCGCAACAGTACTCCATTTGGGCCAAGTGGGCAGACCGCCGCGCCATCGAAGTTGTCGTAGGCCAGGGGAGTTGAACGGCCCTCAAGCCCGGGCGGGCGGGCGACCGGGTGTCGAGTTTCACAGAATCGACGGAAGCGGAACTACAGACTTCGCCCAAATGTCACTTCTTTGTGCAAGGAGGATCGAAAGGTGACCAGAGGCGGGAGATGCGCAACACACCGGAAAGCGAGGCAAAACAGAAGACCGGCCGGCTCGAACTGAGTGTCGCTCAGGTCGCCGGAAGTGCCCTGGCGGCCGTGGCCGCCGCCGTACTCGCCTCCCGGCTCGGCGTGTACGGGACCATCATCGGCGCCGGGGTGGTCAGCGTGGTGGCCACCGCGGGCGGCTCGGTGTTCCAGCACTTTTTCCACCGCACGGGGGAGCAGCTTCGCGAGGTCACGGTGCACCATCGGCCGCGTGCTCGACAGGTGCCCCACATCGGCGACGGCGCGCCGGGTACGCCACGAGCCCCGGCGCCCCCCGTCCCGCACGCGCCGGCCGCCAGGCGCCGACCAACCGTCGGGGGCGCCGACGCGCACCGAGCCGCCGGGCGGGCCACGCGACCCGCGCGGGCCGAGGTGTCCGGTGCCGACGCGCCCCGCGCCCCGGCCGTCACCTCGCGACGCCCCGCGACCGACCTCGACCGCACCCGACCACTGCCCCCGATCGACGCCGCTCGCACCCAGGCGCTGACCTGGGCCGACGCCGACCGCACGCGAGCGCTGCCACGGGTGTCGGCCGACGCCGTGGCGCGAGCCGCCGACCGCACCCGGGCGTTGCCACGGGTGGGCCCGGCGGCGCGGCGACCGCACCACTTCGGCGCGGAGCCCGGCGCCGGGCGGGCGCCGGACGCGACGGAGGCCGGCGACCCGGAGCGGGGGAGGGGCGAGGACGGCGCGGAGTTCACCGGCGCCACCACGCACGGCACCCGGCTGCGCGGCGGGCGGCGGCTGGCGATGGCCGCGCTCGGCGCGTTCCTGCTGGCCATGGCGCTGATCACCGGCATCGAATGGGCCGCTGGCGGGCCGATGTCCAACCTGTGGGGCGACGACAGGAGCGGTACGACGTTCAGCAACAGCGTCTCGCGCCACTCCGAGACGCCCACCCGGCCCGACCCCGCCCCCTCCGTCGAGCGGCCGACGCCGGGCGCGGACTCCGACCATGGCCGGCACGGCGACCAGGACCCGCACGCGACACCCGACGCGTCGCGCCCCGAGAGCGACACGTCCCGCCCCACCCGGTCCCCGGCCGCCCCGCCCGCGTCCACCCCGCCGGAGAGCGGAGCCGACCCGGCCACGCCCGCTCCCGGCGCCGGCGACTCCTCCCGTCCCGGCACGCCGTCGGAGCCGACCCCGACCGGCCCCGCGACACCCGGCACCGGGCAGGAGAGCGGCTCGCCCCCCGAGGGCGGAAGCGCCGAGAAGCAGGGCGGCGGCACGGCCGACGCGGGCCAGCGCCCCGATCGCTCCACGGGCCTGACCGGCCCTGATGCGCCGAACGCGGACTGACCCGGCGCCCCATGACTCACGCGCTCGGCGCCGGGCCCCGGCGCCGAGCGCGTCCGGACGTGCGCGAGGGCGTCCGCGTACACGACCTTCTCCGTCTCGAACGCGGGCGGTCGGCTCCGCCGGGTGACGGCCCGGTCAGTCGCCGAGCACCCGGCGCAGGTACGCGTTGCCGAACACGCGCCCCGGGTCGAGCCGGTCACGCACCGCCGTGAACTCGCCGAACCGTGGATAGACGCCGGAGAGGTACTCCGCGTCCCGGCTGTGCAGCTTGCCCCAGTGCGGTCGGCCGCCGTGCGCGGTCATGATGCGCTCGACGGCGGTGAAGTACGCCTCGTGTGGCGTGCCCCGGTACATGTGCACCGCGAGGTAGGCGGTGTCGCGCCCGGACGCGGTGGACAGCGGGATGTCGTCGGCGGGGGCGGTGCGCACCTCCACCGGGAAGCTGACCCGCAGCCGTGAGCGGTCGATCATCGCCCGCAGCTCGCGCAGCGCCTCGATCGCCGCCTCGCGCGGCAGCGCGTACTCGCACTCGACGAAGCGGACCCGCCGCGGGCTGGTGAACACCCGGTAGGGGATGTCCGTGTAGGTCCGCGCGGACAGGGCGCGGCTGGAGAGCTGCGCGATGCCGGGAATGGTCGCCGGAACCGCCCTGCCGACGGCGCACGCCGCCTGGAAGAGGCCGTTGGAGAGCAGCTCGTCCTCCACCCAGCCGCTGAGCCGGCCGGGCGGGTCGAGCGGTCCCGTACTGCGGTTGTTGCGCTTGGTGAGGCAGTTGCCGGTGTGCGGGAACCAGTAGAACTCGAAGTGCTCGTTCTCGGTCGCCAGCCGGTCGAAGTCCTCGGTGACCTGGTCGAAGGGCAGGGGCTCCTCGCGCGCGGTGAGCAGGAACTCGGGCTCCACCGCGAAGGTCAGGGCCGTGACGACGCCGAGGGCTCCCAGCCCGATCCGGGCCGCGGCGAAGAGGTCCGCGTTCTCGGTGGCCGAGCAGCGCAGCACTGAGCCGTCGGCCGTCACCAGCTCCAGGGCGGTGAGCTGGGCCGAGAGGGACGCGGAGGCGCGGCCGGTGCCGTGGGTGCCGGTGCTGGTCGCCCCGGCGGCCGTCTGCTCCATGATGTCGCCCATGTTGGTCAGCGACAGCCCGTGCGCGGCCAACGTGGTGTTCAACCGCTTGAGCGAGGTTCCGGCGCCGACGGTCACCGCCCGGGCACCCACGTCCAGCGCGTGCACCCCGCTCAGCCGCTCGGGGCGGATGAGCAGCCCCTCGGTGGCGGCGACGGTGGTGAACGAGTGGCCCGTACCGACCGCCTTGACCGGCAGCCCCTCCTCGGCCGCCGAGCGCACCGCGTCGGCGACCTCGGCCGTGGTGGCCGGCGAGCAGACCCGCGCCGGACGCGCGCTCACGTTCCCCGCCCAGTTACGCCACGGGCTGTGACTGCCGCCCGTCCTCCCCGCGACCGTCCCTGTCGTGCCGTCCGTCGCCACCCTGGCCCTGCGCATCCAACCCTCCCTGTGCCGGCGGTATGGAATCCGCCCGCTGTGCCGGTACGACCAGCCGGTAGCCCAGGAACGCGAGGACCACCGCGGTGGCCCCGGCGATCCCCGGTACCGCGTACGCCGTCTCGGCGCCCGCCGTGTCCACCACCCGCCCCGAGGCGAACGCGCCGAGCGCGATGCCCGTCGCGATCCCGGTGCTGGCCCAGGTCATGCCCTCGGTCAGCTGGGTGCGCGGTACGTGCTGCTGAATGAGGGACATGATGGTCACGCCCGTCGGCGCGATGGCAAGCCCCGCGATGAACAGCACGGCCGTCAGCACGCCCATGTTCCCCACGAACGGCAGCGGCAGCACGCTCGCGGCCATCGCGCACACCCCGATCAGCCAGCGGCGCGCGGGCGGCCCGGTGAGGTGCATCAGCCCGAACACGGCGCCGGCCAGACACGAGCCGGCCGCGTAGGTCGCCAGGATCAGGCTCGCCGCCGACTTGTGGCCCTGCTCCTCGGCGAAGGCGACCGTGACCACGTCCACCGAGCTGAAGATCACCCCGCTGAACACGCCGGTGGCCACCAGGATGCGCAGCGCGGGCGTGCGCAGCGCCGAGCCCTTGGCGTGGTCGGCGCCACGCGGCTGCGGGGTCGGCTCGGTGGCCCGCTGCGCGGTCAGCCAGAACACGCCGCTGGCCAGGAAGCACGCGGCCACCAGCGGTCCGGCCTCGGGGAACCAGGTGGTGGACAGGCCGATGGCGATGATGGGGCCCAGGATGAAGCAGAGCTCGTCCACGACGGACTCGAAGGAGTACGCGGTGTGCAGCCGGCGCGGCTCGCCACGGTAGATGTTGGCCCAGCGGGACCTGATCATGGAGCCGAGCGAGGGCACGCAGCCACCGCAGGCGGCACAGACGAACATCACCCAGTCCGGCCAGCCCCGCTGCGCGCACAGCAGCAGCCCCGCGATCGCGGTCAGCGCCACCAGCACCGCGGGCCGCAGGACGCGGCGCTGGCCGTGCAGGTCCACCAGCCGGGAGATCTGCGGGCCGATCACCGCGCCCGACAGCGCCAGCGTCGCCGCCAGTGCCCCGGCCAGCCCATACCGGCCGGTGATTTCCGAGATCATCGTCACGACGCCGATGCTCATCATGGCCACCGGCATGCGGCCGAGGAATCCCGCGGCGGAGAATCCCGCGGTGCCGGGGGCGGCGAAGATCTCGCGGTACGGGTTGGGCACGGGGCGCGCTCCGCCGGGTAAGGGACGTCTTGGGCCGATACAGCTTACGGCTCGCGAGGATGCGGTGCATGGGTATTTCCCGGCCGTCGCGGACGAGTGGCAGGATCGATCACATGTCAGCCGAGCCCCCCTCCGCACACCCCGCTCCAGCCGCCTCCGCCGCCCCGTACGACGCGCTGCTCCTGCTGTCCTTCGGCGGCCCCGAGGGGCCCGAGGACGTGGTCCCCTTCCTGGAGAACGTGACCCGTGGCCGGGGCATCCCCCGAGAACGGCTCAAAGAGGTCGGCCAGCACTACTTCCTGTTCGGCGGGGTCAGCCCGATCAACGAGCAGAACCGCGCCCTGTTGCGGGCGCTGCGCGAGGACTTCGCCCAGCACGGCCTGGACCTGCCGGTCTACTGGGGCAACCGGAACTGGGCCCCCTACCTCACCGACACCCTGCGCGAGATCGTCCGCGACGGTCACCGCCGCGTCCTGACGCTGGCCACCAGCGCGTACGCCTCCTACTCGGGCTGCCGGCAGTACCGCGAGAACCTCGCCGACGCGCTCGCCACCCTGAGCACTGAGGGCCTCGAGACGCCCCGGATCGACAAGCTCCGGCACTACTTCAACCACCCGGGGTTCATCGAGCCCATGGTGGACGCGACGCTCGCGGCCCTGGCCGAACTGCCCGGGGACGTGCGGGCCGAGGCGCACCTGGCCTTCACCACGCACTCCATCCCCACGGCCGCCGCCGACACCTCCGGCCCGCCCGCGACACACACCACCGACGGCGAGGGCGGCGCGTACGTGGCCCAGCACCGGGACGTGGCCCGCGTGATCGTGGACGCCGTACGCGAGCGCACCGGCGTGGAGCACCCGTGGCGGCTGGTCTACCAGTCGCGCAGCGGCGCCCCGCACATCCCCTGGCTCGAACCGGACATCTGCGACCACCTGGAGGAGCTGCACGGCGCGGGGGTGACCGGGGCCGTCATGGTGCCCATCGGCTTCGTCTCGGACCACATGGAGGTCAAGTACGACCTCGACACCGAGGCCCGGGACAAGGCCGCCGAACTGGGGCTGCCGGTCAGCCGCGCGGCCACCGTCGGCGCCGATCCGCGCTTCGCCGCCGCCGTGCGGGACCTGGCCGTCGAACGGGCGGCCACCGAGCGGTTCGCCGCGACGCCCACACCGGGTGCGGCCCCGCCCGAGCGGTGCGCGCTGGGCGCGCTGGGCCCCAGCCACGACGTGTGTCCGGTGGGCTGCTGCCCGGCCCGTACCCCCCGGCCGGCCGCCGCCGGAGCCGAGTGAGCGGCCGGGCCCCGCGGGCGACCGCCCCCGGCGTGGCACGCGGGCCGTCGCGGGCCACCGACGCGCACCCGCCGCCACGCCCCGTGCCCACGGCACACGCCGTGCACACCGTTGTCAGCCCCGTGCGAGGAGCATCGTGAACGACCAGCCGACCGGCGAACTCAAGGCCGAACTCCTGACCGTCGCCCTGGAGGCGGCTCACCGGGCGGGCACGCTGTTGCGCGACGGCCGCCCCGCCGACCTGGGCGTGGCCGCGACCAAGACCAGCCCCATCGACGTGGTCACCGAGATGGACATCGCCGCCGAGCGGCTGATCACCGACTTCATCGGCGCGCGCCGCCCCGAGGACGGACTGCTCGGCGAGGAGGGCGCGAGCAAGACGGGCAGCAGCGGGGTGCGTTGGATCATCGACCCCATCGACGGCACGGTGAACTACCTCTACGGGCTGCCCTCGTGGTCGGTCAGCATCGCCGCCGAGGTGGACGGGCACACCGCCGTGGGCGTGGTGGAGGTGCCGATGCGCGGCGAGACGTTCCGGGCCGTCGCCGGGGCCGGCGCCCACCTGGGCGAGAGGCGGCTGCGGGTGCGCCCGACGCCGCCCTTCGAGCAGTCCCTGATCGGCACCGGCTTCAGCTACCTCACCGAGCGCAAGGTGGCCCAGGCCGAGGTGGTCAGGGTGCTGCTGCCCCAGGTGCGGGACATCCGCCGTGGCGGCTCGGCCGCCATCGACCTGTGCGACGTGGCCTGCGGGCGGCTGGACGGCTACTACGAGCGCGGGCTCAACCCCTGGGACTACGCGGCGGGCGACCTCGTCGCCCGCGAGGCCGGCGCCCTGACGGGTGGCCGGCCGGGCGAGCCGCTGAGCCCGGACCTCGCGATAGCCGCCACGCCAGGCCTCTTCGCCCCCCTGCGGGACCGCCTGGAGGCACTGGGCGCCTGGCACGACTAGTCAGGGACCCCGGGGCCCACGAGCCGGCGACCGCGCGGGGGAGCGGGCACCACAACGCCCCGGTACCGGGCGCGGTACCGGGGCGGATGGCTGACTCAGGCGGTGGCGCCGACCTGCACGCCGTGCTCGGCGGCCAGTCGACGCAGGTCGTCCAGCTCCGCCTGCTCTACCTCGACCAGGAAGTCATCGCCCGTCTCGCGGGCGCGGGTCAGGTCCGTTTCGGTGGCCTCTATGCGCTGCAGAAGTCCTGCGGTGAACGCGTCCATGGTGCGCCCCCTCGTCGTGGGTCGGCTCGGTGGCACGGGGGTGTGCCCTGGAGGTTTCCCGCGCGGTGGCGGGAGGACGATCACGTACGCCATCCCCGAAAAGCGGCACCGGAGGGTCGAGTGCCTCAGTCAGGGCGTGATCGTGGGGTGTGCAGTCGTCTTCCCCAGCCCTCCGCGCCCAGAAACCTCGCCCTCACAAAGAATCCCCGCCGCTTGCTCTCGCCCCACGGGTCGCCGCACCCGGCCCGGCAGGGCCGTCCCTTACCGCCGGTTTACCGGGCTTGGGGGCAGGATGGAGGGGCTCACCAGGCGCTTGAGCGGTGCGCCGCCCACGGGGTGATGGCCCCGGGGTGAGCGCGCGGCGAACACCAGACCAGCGCGCGGCGAACGTTGAGCACACTCAGTCGACCCCGACGGGTCAGCCGCCCCTTGGGGCGTAGGGAAAGGACAGCACCGTGCGTGTACTCGTCGTGGAGGACGAGCAGCTTCTCGCGGACGCGGTGGCCACCGGGCTGCGGCGCGAGGCCATGGCCGTCGACGTCGTCTACGACGGCGCCGCCGCACTGGAGCGGATCGCCGTCAACGACTACGACGTGGTGGTCCTCGACCGCGACCTGCCCCTGGTCCACGGCGACGAGGTGTGTCGCAAGCTCGTCGACCTCGGGCTGCCCACCCGCGTCCTGATGCTCACCGCGTCCGGCGACGTCAGCGACCGGGTCGAGGGGCTGGAGATCGGCGCCGACGACTACCTGCCCAAGCCGTTCGCGTTCAGCGAACTCATCGCCCGGGTGCGGGCGCTCGGCCGCCGTACGACCGTGGCCCTGCCGCCGGTCCTGGAGCGTGCCGGCATCAAGCTGGACCCCAACCGCCGCGAGGTCTTCCGCGACGGCCAGGAGATCCAGCTCGCCCCGAAGGAGTTCGCGGTCCTGGAGGTGCTGCTGCGCAGCGAGGGAGCCGTGGTCTCGGCGGAGCAGCTTCTGGAGAAGGCGTGGGACGAGAACACCGACCCGTTCACCAACGTGGTCCGGGTCACCGTGATGACCCTGCGCCGCAAGCTGGGTGAGCCCGCCGTGATCGTGACCGTGCCCGGCTCCGGATACCGGATCTGACCGGGGATGGCCGCCACTCCTCCCCCCGCCCCGCCCCGCCCCACCGCGCCCCCCAAACCCCACTGGTCCCCGGCGGAGCTGGGCCGGCCCTTCCCCTGGCTGCGCCCGACCATCCGGATACGCCTCACGCTGCTGTACGGCGGCATGTTCCTGATGGCCGGAATCCTGCTGCTGTCGATCATCTACCTGCTGGCGGCCGACGCGCTGCACAAGGGCAACGAGCTGCCGTTCCAGATCATCAACGCCGACTACCGGGCCACCAGTGACGTCTGTGACCTGCCCGATCGGGGCAACGTCACGCAGTTCAACCACGCGGTGTCCCAGTGCATGCAGGCGCAGCGCGAGATGGCGCTCGACGGCCTGCTGCGCCGGTCGCTGTTGGCGCTGCTCGGGCTGACCGTCGTCGCCTTCGCCTTCGGGTACGCGATGGCCGGACGCGTCCTGTCGCCGCTGGGCCGGATCACCCGCACGGCGCGCCAGGTGGCCGGCTCGGACCTGTCCCGGCGGATCGAGCTGGGTGGCCCCGACGACGAGCTCAAGGAGCTCTCGGACACCTTCGACGAGATGCTGGAGCGCCTCGGCCGGGCCTTCACGGCCCAGCAGCGGTTCGTCGCCAACGCCTCGCACGAGCTGCGCACGCCCCTGGCGATCAACCGCACGCTCCTGGAGGTCCAGCTCTCGGACCCGGACGCCTCGCCGGAGCTGACCCAGCTCGGCAAGACGCTGCTGGCCACCAACGAGCGCAGCGAGCAGCTGGTGGAGGGGTTGTTGCTGCTGGCCCGCAGCGACAACGAGATCGTGGACCGCAAGCCGGTGGACCTGGCCGAGGTCGCCACCCAGGCGGTCGACCAGGCGCGTACCGAGGCCCAGGCCAAGGGCGTGGAGCTGCGGGGCGAGCGGGAGCCCGCGGTGCTCCAGGGCAACGGCGTGCTGCTGGAGCGGGTGGCGCTGAACCTCGTACAGAACGCGGTGCGCTACAACGCGCCCGACGGCTGGGTGGAGGTGAGCACCTCGCTCCAGCGCACGGAGGCGGTGCTGGTGGTCTCGAACACGGGGCCGGTGGTGCCCGCGTACGAGGTGGACAACATCTTCGAGCCCTTCCGGCGGCTGCGGACCGAGCGCACCGGCAGCGACAAGGGGGTCGGGCTCGGCCTGTCGATCGTGCGGTCGGTGGTGCGGGCGCACGGCGGGCGGATCGTGGCGATGCCGCGCGAGGGGGGCGGTCTGGTGGTCCAGGTCTCCTTCCCGACGTGATCCGGCCGGGAAATCGAGAGCGGGGCAGTTCCTACTGTGTTCGCCTTTAGCGGAATTATCCTGACTCGGTGAGACTCATTAGCATGTGTTTTCGATCACATGGGCGAATTTTCGGCCAGGTACTCTCTGTAGCCGCTGAGAGGGGTGCAAAGCCGGGAAAATCCGGGTTTCCGGGGGTCGCGATCACGGGAAGTACCGGTGAGGGTGCGTGTGAACTACCCCCCGCGCATCGTGTACCGTCCGACCGCCATCCAAGCCGATCACCTCTTCAGGGGGCCGGTTGGGTGTCGATTGAGTAACAGACCTTGATGTGAGGCAAAATCTCCGCCTCGGGTCGGGCACAAGTCCGGCCTCTCACGCGTTACGTGCGCTGGAGACACCGCAGATACCCAGAGGGGGAGAGCGACATGGCAACGGACTACGACACCCCACGCAAGACCGATGACGACGTCAACGAGGACAGTATTGAGGAGCTGAAGGCCCGGCGGAACGACAAGTCCGCGTCCACGGTCGACGTGGACGAGTTCGAGCAGGCGGAGGGCCTTGAGCTGCCCGGCGCCGACCTCTCGAACGAGGAGCTGTCGGTGCGTGTGCTGCCGCGTCAGGCGGACGAGTTCACGTGCATGAGCTGCTTCCTCGTGCACCACCGGAGCCAGCTGGCCGCCGAGAAGAACGGCCAGCCGATCTGCCGCGACTGCGCGGCCTGAGACACGGCTCCCTCACGGTGCGGGACGTTTCCCAGCGAGGTGACGCGAACGTCGAGCGGGGCCGGGCGGCCTCGCTCGCGGACGCTGTCGGTCGCGGGGCGAAGGCCGCTGGTAGCGGGGCCAGGCGAACCGGTCGCGGCGTACGCGCGGGTGTGACCGCCGTCGCCGACCGGATCATCGCGGGCGCGCCCCGCGTGCCGGTCCGGGACCTCGCGACGCTGCGAGCCCAGTTTCCCGGGCTCGGCCCCGAGGAGATCGCGGACAAGCTCGTCGCGGGAGCCGTGGGCGGCACCTCGACCGTCGGCGCGGGCGTGGGCGCCGCCGCGATGCTGCCCGTTCCGCCCGCCATGCCGGCCGAGCTCGCCGCCGAGATCGTCGGCGTCGCCTCCATAGAGTTCAAGCTCATCGCCGAGCTGCACGAGGTCTACGGCCTGCCGGCGCCCGGCGCGCCGCACCAGCGCTGGGCCGCCTACCTCACGGCGTGGACCCAGGAACGCGGCATCGATGTCATCAAGCCCACCAGCTTCAACGCGGCCCTGTCCGGGCCCGTCAAGCGCGAGCTGCGCCAGCGCATCGTCAAGCGCACCTTCCGCAACCTGCCCAACCTCGCGCCGTTCATGATCGGTGCGGCCGTGGGCGCGATGATGAACCGGCGCGAGACCAGGCGCCTCGCCGCGAAGGTCCGCGCGGACCTGCGGACCCGCCAGGTCCCCTGGGACCAGCTCCCACCCTCCGGGCCGGCCGTCGCGCCGCCACCGGACACCGGGCTCGCCACGACGCGGGACATCCCGAGCCTTCCGGCCGAGTCCGCCCCGCACCCCGAGTCCGCCCCCGCGCGTCGCGGCCCGCGCCGCCGCCCGCGCGGCTGACGCCCCCCGGCTCGTCCCCGGGCGTCAGGTCACCCCGCGTCCCGTACGCCCCGGCGCGCGTCCTGCCGCCGTCCCGCTCCGCGTGCCCCTGCCCCGTGGCGTGGGTGGGGGAGCGGCTCTCAGCCGGCGCGCACCGCCGCGATGGCCGCGGCCAGCTTCCGCGGGTGGCGGGTGGAGAGATAGACGTAGGGCGTCGGATCGGCCGGGTCGGTGACCTCGATCCGCAGCGCCGTGGGGATGTAGCTGCGCAGCAGCATGAACGCCCGCGGGTCGGCCTTGGGGCCGCGCCAGGCCACGGCCTCGGCTTCGTCCAGGACCCGCGCCTCACCCAGCGCCGACACCGGGATCTTCGCGTCCCCGGCGACCAGCGAACCGGCCACCACCCGGATACGGACCGAGCCGTACGCGCTGACCGCGACGCTGGCCAGGGCCGATGCGCCGATCAGCCCGCCGAGCATGGCCAGCGTCCCCAGCGGCAGCAGGATCAACGCCCCGGCGACACCGGCCAGGGCGGCGACGAGCCACCAGAATCGGGGTGCGGTCAGGCGCTCTTCGTAAGGCTGCATGGTTTCCAGCTTGGCACGGCGGAGTCCGGCGCCCACCAGCGCGGGTAAGGTCTGCATCCGTGAGTGGACGAACGACATCGCTGACGCCGCCGGCCGAGGCCGTGCCGCCGGTGCGACACCCCGAGGCGCCGGCCCCCGGCGAGCTGATCGGTGCGCACTACGACCAGTGCTTCGGCTGCGGTCAGGCCCAGCCGCACGGTCTGCACCTGGCGATCCGGGCGGGTGAGGGCGTCGGCGTCACCGCTCGCTTCGTGGTCAAGGAGGCCCACCAGGGTGCCCCGGGGCTGGCCCACGGCGGAGTGCTGGCCACGGCCCTGGACGAGACGCTGGGCTCGCTCGGCTGGCTGCTGCGGGTGATCGCGGTGACCGGGCGGCTGGAGACCGACTTCGTGGCTCCGGTGCCGGTGGGCACCGAGCTGTTCGTGGCCGCCCATGTGGTGGCGGTGCACGGACGCAAGATCTACTCCACGGCGACCGGCCGGATCGGCGGGCCCGAGGGGCCCGTCGCGGTGCGAGCGGACGCCCTCTTCGTCGAGGTGAAGGTGGACCACTTCATCGAGAACGGCCGGCCGGAGGAGATCGACGCGGCCCTCTCCGACCCGGACCAGATCAAGGTCGCGCGTGCCTTTGAGGTGAATCCGTGAGCCGAGAGCCCGTTGACGTACTGATCCGACGGGTGGACCCGTCGGTTCCGCTGCCCGCCTACGGGCATCCCGGCGACGCCGGGGCGGACCTGGTCACCACCGAGGCCGCCGAACTCGCCCCCGGCGAGCGCGCGGTGCTGCCCACCGGGGTGTCCATCGCGCTCCCGGACGGGTACGCGGCGTTCGTGCACCCCCGCTCGGGGCTGGCCGCCCGCCTGGGCGTCGCGCTGGTGAATGCTCCCGGCACGGTGGATGCCGGGTACCGTGGAGAGATCAAGGTGATCGTGGTCAACCTGGACCCGCGCGAGAGCGTGCGGTTCGAGCGGTTCGACCGGATCGCCCAGCTCATCGTCCAGCAAGTGGAGAAGGCGCGCTTCCACGAGGTGGCGGAGCTTCCCGGTTCGGCGCGCGCCGACGGGGGCTTCGGGTCCACGGGGGGTCATGCCGCGGTGGGCGGCTCATCGGGTGGGAATGGATACTCTTCGGTCGGTGTCGACCGGGAAGGACTGTGACGTGTTCGGACGTCGACGCAAGCGCAGTGAGGACGCCGTCGACCAGGTCGACGACGTGGCCGCCGAGGAGTTGGCCGAGGACGCGGCGGACGATCCTGCCGATGACCTGGTCGACGAGGCGGAGCAGGTGAGCCTGCCGCCCGCGCCGCGCCCCGATGGGCCGTGGGACGTCTCCGAGGTCAGCGAGCCCGGCGAGGGACGCGTGGACCTCGGCGGGCTGTTCGTGCCCGGAGTCGAGGGCATGGAGCTGCGGGTCGAGGTCGCCGGTGACTCGATCGTCGCCGCGACCGTCGTGCTGCGCGACAGCGCGGTGCAGTTGCAGGGCTTCGCCGCCCCCAAGAACGAGGGCATCTGGCGCGAGGTGCGCGAGGAGATCGCCAGCGGCATCACCCAGCAGGGCGGCGTCATCGACGAGGTGGAGGGCCCGCTCGGCTGGGAGCTGCGGGCCCAGGTGCCCGTGCAGCTCCCGGACGGCACCAACGGCGTGCAGCTCGTCCGGTTCGTCGGGGTGGACGGGCCGCGCTGGTTCCTGCGGGGCGTGATCTCGGGTCAGGGCGCGGTCCAGCCGGAGGCGGCCGGACTCCTGGAGCAGATCGTCCAGGACACCGTGGTGGTGCGGGGCGAGTCGCCGATGGCCCCCCGTGACCCCATCGTCCTCAAGCTGCCCGACGACGCGCAGATGGTCGCCGAGGGTGGCGTACAGCAGGACGAGGCCGCCGGCTCGCGGTTCGCGGGCGGTGTCGACCAGCTCCAGCGCGGCCCCGAGATCACCGAGGTGCGCTGACGCGCGCGGCGCGCCGTCCACGGCTCGCGTCGGCCCAGGTCATGGCCGGAAACTGACCTCAACGGTGGGCCCCATTCCGTTCCGCGGAGTGGGGCCCACCGTTTTCTCGCAGGTCCGGGCGGGTGGCGTAGAGAATCCGTCAACACGGCGTACATGGCCGTATAGGAGCCGTCAACGGAGGGCTCGGCGCGCGGTGTGGGGGGTTTGCTCAAGAGGTCCGAACAGCTTTCGAACCTCTAGGAGCTCACGATGGCCGACCTGGCCTTCGTCGTCACCACGATCGCGGTCTTCGCGTTGGTGGCACTCGTCGCCAAGGGGGTGACGAAGCTGTGACCGCCGAGAACGTCGTCGGGCTGATCGTGGCCGTCGCCCTGCTGGGCTACCTGGTCCTCGCCCTCGTCTTCCCGGAGAGGTTCTGAGCTCGTCATGAGTCCTCTCCTCGCGGGAGTCCTCCAGATAGCCGCCCTGGTCGGGGCGCTGGCCCTGGTCTACCGGCCGCTGGGCGACTACCTGGCCGCCGTCTACAGCTCCACCAGGGACCTGCGGGTGGAGAAGTGGGTCTACCGCTGCATCGGCGCCAACCCGTCGGTCCAGATGCGCTGGCCCACCTACCTGCGCTCGGTCCTGGCGTTCTCGCTGGCCGGCGTCCTGTTCCTGTACCTGCTCCAGCGCGTGCAGGGCAGCCTGCCCCTCTCGTACGGCTTCACCGCCATCTCGCCGCACCAGGCGTTCAACACCGCCGCCTCCTTCGTGGCCAACACCAACTGGCAGTCCTACGCGGGCGAGCAGTCGATAGGCCACCTCGTGCAGACCGGCGGTCTGGCGGTGCAGAACTTCCTCTCGGCCGCCGTCGGCATCGCCGTGGCCGTCGCGCTGGTCCGCGGCTTCGCCCGGTCCCGCACCGGCGAGCTCGGCAACTTCTGGGCCGACCTGGTGCGCGGCCTGGTCCGGGTGCTGATCCCGATGGCGGTCATCGGCGCCGTCGTGCTGGTGGCCTGCGGCGTCATCCAGAACTTCGCCGGCATCCACGACGTCGGCCAGTTCGGCGGCGGCACCCAGCAGACCAACGGCGGGGCCGTGGCCTCGCAGGAAGTGATCAAGGAGCTCGGGACCAACGGCGGCGGCTACTTCAACGCCAACTCCGCGCACCCCTTCGAGAACCCCAACGGACTGTCCAACCTCTTCGAGATCTTCCTGATCCTGGTCATCCCCTTCTCGCTGACCCGCACCTTCGGCCGCATGGTCGGCAACACCCGCCAGGGCTACGCGATCCTGGGCACGATGGGGCTGATCTGGCTGGGCTTCGTCTCGCTGATGCTGTGGACCGAGTTCCACCACGGCGGCGCGGCCCTGACGGAGGCCGGCGGCGCGCTGGAGGGCAAGGAGGTCCGGTTCGGCGTCGCCGGCTCGGCGATCTTCTCCGTGAGCACCACGCTCACCTCCACCGGCGCCGTCAACTCCTTCCACTCCTCCAACACCGGCTTCGGCGGCGGCCTGGACCTGCTCGGCATGATGCTGGGGGAGATCGCGCCCGGGGGCGTCGGCTCCGGCCTGTACGGCATGCTGATCATGGCCGTCATCGCGGTGTTCATCGCGGGCCTGATGGTCGGCCGGACGCCCGAGTACCTGGGCAAGAAGATCGGCACCCGCGAGATCAAGTTCGCCGCCTGCTACATCCTGGTCACCCCCACCCTCGTCCTCGGCTTCACCGCCCTGTCCATGAGCCTGGCCACGCCGCCGGACTCGATCCTCAACACCGCCGCGGACTCCGTGCACGGCAGCGGCGCGCACGGCTTCAGCGAGGTCCTGTACGCCTTCACCTCCGGCGCCAACAACAACGGCTCGGCCTTCGGCGGGCTGAACGCCAACACGCAGTGGTACAACACCACGATCGGCCTGGCCATGCTGCTCGGCCGCTTCCTGCCGATGGTCTTCGTGCTGGCCCTGGCCGGCTCGCTGGCCGAGCAGCAGCCCGTACCGAAGACGGCGGGCACCCTGCGCACCGAGCAGCCGCTGTTCGCCGGCCTCCTGGTGGGCGCGATTCTGATCATCACCGGGCTCACCTTCTTCCCGGCGCTCGCCCTGGGCCCGCTCGCGGAGGGACTGGCATGAACCGCGTACCCACCACCGACCGTCCCGAGGAAGCCATGTCCACTGCCACCACGAACCGTCCTCCCGGCGACGGACCCACGGCGCGCGCGGAGCGGGCGGAGCCGACGCGGGTGGCCGCCGGGCTCTTCGACCCGGCCGGGCTGCCGCGCGCGGTGCCCGAGGCGCTGCGCAAGCTCGATCCACGGGTGCAGGTCAAGGCGCCCGTCATGTTCGTCGTCGAGATCGGCTCGGTGCTGACCACCGTGCTGGCGCTGGCGGACCCGGGCGACTGGTTCGGCTGGGCCATCGCCGGCTGGCTGTGGCTGACCGTGCTCTTCGCCAACCTGGCCGAGGCGGTCGCCGAGGGGCGTGGCAAGGCGCAGGCCGACACCCTGCGCAGGGCCAAGACCGACACCGTCGCCCGGCGCCTCCTTCCCTCCGACGGCGAGGAGCGGGTGCCGGGCACGGACCTGCGCGTGGGTGACCTGGTGGTCTGCGAGGCGGGTGACGTCATACCCGGCGACGGCGACGTGGTCGAGGGCGTGGCCTCCGTGGACGAGTCGGCCATCACCGGCGAGTCGGCCCCGGTCATCCGCGAGTCCGGCGGCGACCGCTCGGCCGTCACCGGTGGCACCAAGGTGCTCTCCGACCGCGTCGTCATCAAGATCACCACTCGGCCCGGTGAGACCTTCATCGACCGGATGATCAACCTGGTGGAGGGCGCGGCCCGACAGAAGACGCCCAACGAGGTCGCGCTGAACATCCTGCTCGCCTCGCTGACCATCGTCTTCCTGCTCGCGGTGGTCACCCTCCAGCCGTTCGCGACCTACGCCGGCGCCCGGCAGGGCATGATCGTGCTGGCCGCGCTGCTGGTGTGCCTGATCCCGACGACCATCGGGGCGCTGCTCTCGGCCATCGGCATCGCGGGCATGGACCGGCTGGTGCAGCGCAACGTGCTCGCCATGTCCGGGCGGGCCGTGGAGGCCGCCGGGGACGTCTCCACGCTGCTGCTCGACAAGACCGGCACCATCACCCTGGGCGACCGGCAGGCGGCGCGGTTCGTCCCCGTGGACGGCGTGTCCGAGACGGAGGTGGCCGACGCCGCCCAGCTCTCCTCGCTGGCCGACGAGACCCCCGAGGGCCGCTCCGTCGTCGTCCTGGCCAAGGAGCGCCACGGGCTGCGGGCGCGCCACGAGGGGGAGCTGGGCCGGGCCGTCTTCGTGCCCTTCACCGCGCAGACCCGGATGTCCGGCGTGGACCTGACCACGGCGGACGGGGCCGAGCGCCGGGTGCGCAAGGGCGCGGCGGCGGCCGTCACCGCCTGGGTGGGCGAGCGCGGCGCGGCCGTCTCCCCCGACGCCCAGGAGAAGGTGGAC
Source organism: Streptomyces sp. NPDC057702 (assembly GCF_042799315.1). Taxonomy (NCBI): domain Bacteria; kingdom Bacillati; phylum Actinomycetota; class Actinomycetes; order Kitasatosporales; family Streptomycetaceae; genus Streptomyces; species Streptomyces sp. NPDC057702. The sequence goes on from NZ_JBHVJC010000006.1 coordinate 148,059, forward strand.
GCCATCGCCGCCGAGGGCGGCACGCCGCTGCTGGTGGCCGTCGAGGACGAGCGGGGTCCGCGCGTGCTCGGTGTCATCCACCTCAAGGACGTCGTCAAGGACGGCATGCGCGAGCGCTTCGAGGAGCTGCGGCGCATGGGCATCAGGACCGTCATGATCACCGGCGACAACCCGTTGACGGCCAGGGCCATCGCGGACGAGGCGGGCGTGGACGACTTCCTCGCCGAGGCCACGCCCGAGGACAAGATGGCACTGATCAAGCGGGAGCAGTCCGGCGGCAAGCTGGTCGCGATGACCGGCGACGGCACCAACGACGCCCCCGCGCTGGCCCAGGCGGACGTCGGGGTGGCCATGAACACCGGCACCTCGGCCGCCAAGGAGGCCGGGAACATGGTGGACCTGGACTCCAACCCCACCAAGCTCATCGAGATCGTGGAGATCGGCAAGCAACTGCTGATCACCCGGGGCGCGCTGACGACCTTCTCGATCGCCAACGACGTCGCCAAGTACTTCGCGATCATCCCCGCGATGTTCGCGGGCGTCGCCGGCTACGAGGGCCTGGACGCGCTGAACGTCATGCGGCTCGCCTCGTCGGAGTCGGCGATCCTGTCCGCGGTGATCTTCAACGCGCTGATCATCGTCGCGCTGGTGCCGCTGGCCCTGCGCGGCGTGCGCTACCGACCGATGAGCGCCGACCAGATGCTCCGCCGCAACCTGGGCGTCTACGGCCTCGGCGGCCTCGTCGCCCCCTTCGTCGGCATCAAACTCATCGACCTGCTCATCTCCCTCATCCCTGGCATCGGGTGACACTCATGAACCCCTCCCTACGCGGCACGCTCCGACTGGCCACGGCGGGGCTGCGCGCCCTGCTGGTGCTGACCCTGGTGTGCGGAGTGCTCTATCCGCTGGCGGTCACCGGCATCGCCCAGACCCTCTTCCACGACAAGGCCAACGGCTCGAAGATCAAGGAGAACGGCACGGTCGTCGGCTCCGCGCTGATCGGCCAGAGCTTCACGCTCGACACCAAGGACGCGAACGGCGACCCGCTGCCCGACCCCCGGTGGTTCCAGCCACGCCCGTCGGCCGCATCCGCCAACGTCTACAACACCCGCTACTCCCTGGTGGTCTCGGGCGCCTCCAACCTGGCCGCGGACAGCGAGGTCCTCAAGGACGAGGTCATCGCCCGGCGCGCGGCCATCGCCGACTTCAACGGCGTGCCGCGCGGCGAGGTGCCGGTGGACGCGCTGACCGCCTCCGGCTCGGGCGTCGACCCGCACATCTCGCCCGACTACGCGGACCTCCAGGTCAACCGGGTGGCCCGGGTCAACGGGCTGCCCCCATCCGCCGTGCGACGCCTGGTCGACCAGCACACCGACGGGCGCCTGGCCGGTTTCCTGGGCGAACCGCACGTCAACGTGCTCCAGCTCAACGTGGCGGTCCGCGGCCTGGTCGCCCAGCAGCGGGGCCGGTGACGCCGGCCCGCACAGCGCGGGGCCCGGGGGGCGCGGGGGCGAGCCCGCGCCCGCCCGGGCCCTCGTGTACCCGGGGGAGCGGGCGGTACGGACGGCGGGGACGGGGCGGCGCGGGTGCGGGGGACACCGCCGGGCCCGCCGGCGCGCCGGTCAGGGCTCGACGGTGAGCACCTCGGCCACCGGGCGCCGGGGCGTGCTCGGGCCGGGCGGGCCGTAGCCCAGCCGCAGCACCATGTGCACCTGGCCCATGGCGGACAGCGGATCGCGCGCGGCCCAGCGCAGGTCGGGCCACTCCAGCGGGTGCGAGGTCAGCGAGGTGGCCAGGCCGTCGAGCGTGGCCTGGAGCAGCACCCGCTCCAGGGCCTGGCCCGCGCGCAACCAGTCGAGCGGCCGGTCCCGCTCGGTGCCCAGCAGGGCCAGCTGGGGCGCCGCCTCGAAGGTCGCGGTCTCCCGTCCCGGCACCTCCCGCCGGCCGGCGAAGTCGCGGACCGGGGCCCCGCCGTCGTACTTGCGCGGCCCGAAGGCGTACGACGGAATGCCCTCGGCCGTGGCGCGGGCGCCCTGGACACCCGTCCAGCGGGCCGTCTCGGCGGCGGCCCCCGGGTCGGCGCCGTAGCCCCCCTCGCGCCCCTCGGCGTCGCGGACCAGCTCCAACAGCGTCTCCACGTGCCAGGCGTCGGGGAAGAGCAGCCGCGCGCCCTCGGCGAGCGCGGCGGCGCGTAGGCCCGCCCGGACGTCCTCGGGCACGGTTTCGGCGGAGAAGGGGGTGCGGCTGGAGCGCCGGCGGTCGATCGCCGGCCACAGCGCGGCCAGGGCGTCGTCACCGGCCGCCGGGCCGAGCGGGCGCACGGTGGCCAGCAGCCGGGAGTCGGCCGGCTCCGGCAGCAGTGCGGTGGTCGGCTCCCAGCCGGCGTGGGCGAGCGCGACGCGCAGGTTGAACAGCGCCGCGCCACACCCCAGGTGCTGGGCCCGACCGTCGGGGTCCAGGTGGGGCATGACGCGCTCGGGATCGCCACGGACCTCCAGGACGCGCTCGGCGGCGCGGTAGACGAAGCGCCAGGGCTGCGCGTTGTGCAGGGAGGGGGCGGCGACGGCCGCCCTGACCAGTTCCGCGACGGATTCCGCCGCCAGCGGCTGCGCCGACATGTGCGCCGCCCCTCCCGTCCGGGTCCGATGGCTGGGCGCGCCCGCGCGCGGGGCCGCGTGGCGCGCGTTCCTCCTCCACCATCCGCCCCACCGCCCCGCTGCGCCACATATGAAGCGATATGTCACGCTGTGGGGGTAGGTGGTGGGAGCTACCCCGTCACCCCGCCGGCCCGTGACCGACCGCGCGCCCAGGCCGCACGCACCCGCGCCACGCGTCCGCGCCCGGCCCGCCGTCCGTGTCCGGCGAACGGCGCTCGCGGGGGCGCCGCCCGGCCAGCCGGACGCGCCCCCATCCCAGCGGTGAAGGAGACACGCGTGGACGTCGTGGCCTTCGGCGTGCTGACCGACGAACGCCCGCTGCTGGAAGCGGCGTTGGGCGACCGGTACGGCCTGCGGTGTCGGGAGACGTTCCTCAGCCGGGACACGGTGGCGGTGGCCGAGGGGTACGAGATCCTCAGCAGCAGCGTCAACGACGTCCTGGACGCCGAGGTGCTCACCGCGCTGGCCGCCGGCGGCACCCGGCTGATCACCCAGCGCTCGACCGGCCACAACAACATCGACCTGGCGCGCGCCCGCGAACTCGGACTGACGGTGGCGCGCGTCGCGCACTACTCGCCGTACGCGGTCGCCGAGTTCGCCTGGGCGCTGGCGCTGGCCCTCAACCGCCGCACGGTGCCCGCCGTCGGCCGCACCCGGGAGTTCGACTTCCGGCTGACCGGGCTGATGGGCTGGGACTTCCACGGCCGCACCGCCGGGGTGATGGGCACCGGCCAGATCGGCGCGGCCTTCGCGCGCGTCGCACACGGCTTCGGCATGCGCCTGCTCGGCTGGGACACCGCCGAGAACCCGGACTGCCGGGCCCTGGGCATGACGTACGTGCCGGCCGACCGCCTCTTCGCCGAGGCCGACCTGGTCAGCCTGCACGTGCCGCTGGTGCCCGCCACCCACCACCTGGTGGACGCGGCGGCGCTGGCCCGGATGAAGGACGGGGCCATCCTCGTCAACACCGGCCGAGGCGGCCTGATCGACGCCAGGGCGCTGGTGGCCGCGTTGAAGCGGGGCCGGCTCGACGGGGTGGGGCTGGACGTCTACGAGGAGGAGGCCGGGGTCTTTTACGTCGACCACTCCCTGGAGGCGATGCCCGACGACGTCCTGGCCCGCCTCATGACCTTCCGCAACGTGCTGATCACCTCGCACCAGGCCTACTTCACCCGGGACGCCGTGGGCCAGATCATCGCCGCCACCGTCGGCAACATCGAGAACTACCTGGCCGGCCGCGTGAGCGAGAACGTCCTGGTGGGTGGCTGACCACCGGGCTCGCGCGCCCCCGGGCCCGGGCGGCGTGAGACAACGGTGGCAGGTGGGGCCTGTCCGGACAAGGGAGGCATGACGTAGCGTCGGCGTGATCGGTTCGGGCCGGCCGGGGGCCGGGAGGGGAGCGGCAGGCGATGAGCGAGCAGACGCTACAGCGGGCGGACATGGTGCGGGTGCGGGACCTGCGGCGCACCTACGGCAGCGGGCCGGCGGCCGTGCACGCGCTGCGCGGGGTCTCCTTCGACGTCCCGCGCGGCGAACTCGTCGCCCTCAAGGGCCGCTCCGGCTCCGGCAAGACCACCCTGCTCAACCTCATCGGCGGGCTCGACACCCCCGACGGGGGCGAGATCACCGTGGACGACACCGAGGTCGTCGGGCTCGGCGAGAGCGGGCTGCTGCGACTGCGACGGGACCACATCGGCTTCGTCTTCCAGTCCTTCGGGCTGATCCCGATCCTGAGCGCCGCCGAGAACGTGGGGGTGCCCATGCGGCTGCGCAGGGCGCCGGCGGCCGAGCGGGAGGAGCGGGTGGCGCTGCTGCTCTCCCTGGTGGGCCTGGCCGACCACGCGGAGCAGCGGCCGGGGGAGCTGTCCGGCGGCCAGCAGCAGCGCGTGGCCATCGCCCGCGCGCTGGCCAACCGCCCCTCGCTGCTGATCGCGGACGAGCCGACCGGCCAGCTGGACGCCGAGACCGGGTTCGCGGTGATGGAGCTGCTGCGCGCGGTGGTGCGCAGCGAGGGCGTCACCGCGCTGGTGGCCACGCACGACCCCAACCTGCTCGGCCTGGCCGACCGGGTCCTGGAGCTGAGCGACGGCCACATCGCCGAGGACCACGTCCAGGGGACCTGACCACCCGGCCGCGCCGCCCCGTCGGCGCGGCCCCGGGGGATCACCACACGTCGCCCTCGCGCCAGTCGCAGGTCAGCTCGCCGGCCAGGTCCAGCGGGGCTCCCAGCGGGAGGACGAAGGTGCTGTCGTCGTCCTCCTCCGTGCGCAGCACACCGGTGGGCGAGAGCACCGACGTGGGCCCCTGCCACCGCTGCCAGCCCAGCCGCTGGTAGAAGACGTCGGCGCCGTCGGACGCGGACAGGGCGCCCACCTCGTAGCCGCCGCGCAGGACCGGGGCCAGGGCGGACATCACCGCCGTGCCCTTGCCCACGCCGCGCCGGTCGGCCCGCACCGCCACGCCCTCCACATAGCCGGCGCGCAGCGCCCGGCCCCCGTGCAACAGCCGCCGCTGCACCACCGAACCGTGCGCGATCAGCTCGCTGCCCTCCCACAGGAGAGCGTGCATCCCACCGACGGTGTGATCCCAGTCGGCGTCGTCGAAGTCGCCCTCGAAGGCGTCGTCGAGCAGGGCGCGCACCGCCGCCAGCGCGGCGGAGTCGAGCCCCGAGGTGTGAACCACTACTGCATCAGCCATACGGGCGATGTTCGCAGGGCGCGGCCCGTCCGTCGCCTCCTTTACGAGCCGGCCGCCCCTCCGCCGCCGGGCACCGCTCGCGCGCCCCCGCGCGCCGGCGCGCGTAAGCGGGGCGCGCGGCGGCGTCAGAGCCGTGTCAAGACCAGCCCGCGCCGCGATGTCCGTGCCGTTTGTCCGATTCCCTGGTCGTAGAGTCGGCGGAGCGCACGCACGAGGCGCGGCACGAAAGACAATGGAGAACATGGCACGCGGCAAGCTTCGGATCTACCTGGGCGCGGCACCGGGCGTCGGCAAGACGTACGCGATGCTCTCCGAGGGACACCGACGGGCCGAGCGCGGCACGGACCTGGTGGTGGGCTTCGTCGAACACCACGGCCGCCCGCGCACCGAGGTGATGCTGCACGGGCTGGAGGCGGTGGCCCGCCGCGAGCTCGACTACCGGGACACCACGTTCACCGAGATGGACGTCGACGCCGTGCTCGCCCGCCGGCCGGCCGTCGCGCTCGTGGACGAACTCGCCCACACCAACGTGCCCGGCTCCCGCAACGCCAAGCGCTGGCAGGACGTCGAGGAACTGCTCCAGGCCGGCATCGACGTCATATCGGCGGTCAACATCCAGCACCTGGAGTCGCTGGGCGACGTGGTGGAGTCCATAACGGGCGTGCGCCAGCGCGAGACGGTGCCCGACGAGGTCGTCCGCCGCGCCGACCAGATCGAGCTGGTCGACATGTCGCCCCAGGCGCTGCGCCGGCGCATGGCGCACGGCAACATCTACGCGCCCGACAAGGTCAACGCGGCCCTGTCCAACTACTTCCGCCCCGGCAACCTGACCGCGCTGCGCGAACTGGCCCTGCTGTGGACGGCGGACCGGGTGGACGAGTACCTCCAGCAGTACCGCTCCGAGCACCGCATCCGCTCCACCTGGCAGGCGCGCGAACGCATCGTGGTCGGCCTGACCGGCGGCCCCGAGGGGCGCACCCTGATCCGCCGGGCCTCGCGGATGGCCGCCAAGGGGTCGGGCAGCGAGGTGCTGGCCGTCTACATCGCCCGCAGCGACGGGCTCACCTCCGCCTCCCCCAAGGAGCTGGCCGTCCAGCGCACCCTGGTCGAGGACCTGGGCGGCACCTACCACCACGTCATCGGCGAGGACATCCCCGGCGCCCTCCTGGAGTTCGCGCGCGGCGTCAACGCCACCCAGATCGTCCTGGGCTCCAGCCGCCGCAAGGCGTGGCAGTACGTCTTCGGCCCCGGCGTCGGCGCCACCGTGGCCCGCGAGTCCGGGCCCGACCTCGACGTCCACATCGTCACCCACGGCGAGGTGGCCAAGGGCCGTGGCCTGCCCGTCGCCCGGGGCGCGCGGCTCGGCCGCTCCCGGATCGTGGCCGGCTGGCTGGCCGGCGTCGGCGGGCCCGCGCTGCTCACCCTGCTGCTGACCGGCCTGCACGACGGCCCCGGGCTCGCCAACGACGTCCTGCTCTTCCTGTTCCTGACGGTGCTGGCCGCGCTGCTGGGCGGGCTGCTGCCGGCGCTGGCCTCGGCGGCGGTCGGCTCGATGCTGCTCAACTACTACTTCACCCCGCCCACCCACACCCTGACGGTGCAGGACCCCAAGAACATCGTCGCCATCGTGATCTTCTTCGCGGTGGCCGTCGCGGTGGCCTCGGTCGTGGACCTGGCCGCCCGGCGCACCCACCAGGCGGCCCGGCTGCGCGCCGAGTCCGAGATCCTCTCCTTCCTGGCCGGCAGCGTGCTGCGCGGGGAGACCAGCCTGGACGCCCTGCTGGAGCGGGTCCGCGAGACCTTCGGCATGGAGTCGGTGGCGTTGCTGGAACGCGAGAGCGACACGACCCCGTGGACCTGCGCGGGCAGCGCCGCCGGCACCGCGTCCCCCACCGGCGACGGCGACGCGACCCCGGCCGCCGACCGTCACCCCGACGCCGCGTCGCCCCACCGCCCGGGTATGCCGCTGCGCCCCGAGGACGCCGACGTGGACATGCCCGTGGGCGACCACCTCGCCCTGGCCCTCAACGGCCGGGTGCTGCCCGCCGAGGACCGCCGGGTGCTGGCCGCCTTCGCCGCCCAGGCCGCCGTCGTCCTGGACCGCCAGCGCCTGGTGGGCGAGGCCGAGCAGGCGCGCGAGCTCGCCGAGGGCAACCGCATCCGCACCGCGCTGCTCGCCGCCGTCAGCCACGACCTGCGTACCCCGCTGGCCGGCATCAAGGCCGCCGTGACCTCGCTGCGCTCGGACGACGTGGCCTGGTCGGACGAGGACGAGGCGGAGTTGCTCGCCGGCATCGAGGACGGCGCCGACCGGCTCGACCACCTGGTCGGCAACCTGCTGGACATGTCGCGCCTGCAGACCGGCACCGTCACCCCGCTGATCCGTGAGATCGACCTGGACGAGGTCGTTCCGATGGCCCTGGGCGGCGTGCCCGAGGGCAGCGTGAGCCTGGATGTCCCGGAGGAGCTGCCGATGGTCGCCGTGGACCCCGGACTCCTGGAGCGCAGCGTGGCCAACATCGTCGAGAACGCCGTCAAGTACAGCCCGCCCGGCCAGCCCGTCCTGGTCGCCGCCAGCGCGCTGGGCACCCGGGTCGAGGTGCGCGTGGCCGACCGGGGGCCCGGCGTCCCCGACAGCGCCAAGGACCGGATCTTCGAGCCCTTCCAGCGCTACGGCGACGTCCCGCGCGGCGCCGGCGTGGGCCTGGGCCTGGCGGTCGCGCGCGGCTTCGCCGAGGCCATGGGCGGCACCCTGGCCGCCGAGGACACCCCCGGCGGCGGCATGACCATGGTCCTCACCCTGCGCGCCGCCGACCGCCCGCCGACCGCGCCCGCCCTCCCGGCCCCGGTCATCTCGTGATCCGCTCACTCACCGTACGTACGCGCGTACGTACCCGACAGGAAAGGTTGGCACCATGCTGAGCTCTTCCGAGGGGCAACCCCGCACCCCCGGTCGGGTGCTCGTGGTCGATGACGAACCGCAGATCGTGCGGGCTCTGGTCATCAACCTCAAGGCGCGCAAGTACGAGGTCGACGCCGCGCCCGACGGCGCGACCGCCCTGCAGCTGGCCGCCACCCGCCACCCCGACGTGATCGTGCTGGACCTGGGGCTGCCCGACATGGACGGCGTCGAGGTCATCCGGGGGCTGCGCGGCTGGACCCGGGTGCCGATCCTGGTGCTCTCCGCGCGCCAGACCTCGGACGAGAAGGTCGAGGCCCTGGACGCGGGGGCCGACGACTACGTCACCAAGCCCTTCGGCATGGACGAGCTGCTGGCCAGGCTGCGGGCCGCGGTGCGGCGCGCGGAGCCCACCGGGCGCACCGAGGACGCGGTGCTCGTGGAGACCGACAGCTTCTCCGTCGACCTGGCCGCCAAGAAGGCCCACCGCGACGGCCACGACGTCCGCCTGACCCCCACCGAGTGGCACCTGCTCGAAGTGCTGGTGCGCAACGCGGGCCGGCTGGTCAGCCAGAAGCAACTGCTCCAGGAGGTGTGGGGACCCTCCTACGGCACCGAGACCAACTACCTGCGCGTCTACATGGCGCAACTGCGCCGCAAGCTGGAGCGCGATCCCTCACACCCGCGGCACTTCGTCACCGAACCCGGCATGGGCTACCGCTTCGAGCAGTGAGGGCCACGAGGGCCACGGGTACCCTGGGCCGTATGAGTGCCCCATCCCGCCCCGAGAAGCCGGCCGGCCCGCTGCGCCGACTCCTCGACCGGCTGTCGACGTCGCAGGACGACCTGCACTCCGCGGAGCTGCGGCAGGACGCCGAGGCCGCCGGGTGCGTCCGGATCGGCGACTGCGGCGACCGCCAGGTCGTCAAGGTCACCGGTACGCTGCGCACCGTCACGCTGCGGCCCCGCGCGGGTGTGCCCGCGCTGGAGGCGGAGCTGTTCGACGGGTCGGCCGCGCTGGACGTGGTCTGGCTCGGCCGACGTTCCATCGTCGGCGTCGAGCCCGGTCGCCGGCTCATCGCCTCCGGCCGCATATCGATGAGCCACGGCCGACGCGTGCTGTTCAACCCCAAGTACGAACTCCGACCGCTCGGACAGGAGTAGCGGGTGACGTCTGACGACAAGCGGGCCTTCGACGAGGCCGCACGGGGGGCGGGCGACGCCCCGCCGACCCCGGGTGACCAGGGCGCCGCGGCCGACACGGACGCGGCGCGGAGCAAGGCGGCGGCGGACACCGCGCTGCTGGAGGCGTTCGGCGGCCTGCGCGGCATGGTGGACACCACTGTGCCCGGACTGGTCTTCGTCCTCATCTACACGATCAAGCGGGACATCCACGTCGCGGCCCTCGCGGCCCTGGCGCTGACGGTGCTGCTCGCGGTGGCCCGGCTGGCCCGCAAGGAGACCCTCAAGCACGCCTTCAGCGGCGTCTTCGGAGTCGCCTTCGGCGCCGTCTTCGCGATGATGTCGGGCGACGCGAAGAACTTCTACCTGCCGGGGATGCTGTACACCCTCGGGCTGGCCGTCGTCTACCTCCTCTCGGCGGTCTTCCGGTTCCCGCTGATCGGCGTGCTGCTGGGGCCGATCCTCAAGGAGAACCTGTCCTGGCGCACCCGCAACCCGGGCCGGTTGCGCGCCTACACCCGGGCCACCTGGGCCTGGGGCCTGATCCTGCTGGGCAAGTCGGCGATCCTCTTCCCGCTGTACTGGTGGGGGGACGCCACCCAGCTCGGCTGGGTCAAGGTGGCCCTGGGCATCCCGCCCTTCCTGCTCTGCGTGTACCTGACCTGGATCTTCCTGGCCAAGGCGCCGCCGCCGATCGACGTGATCGCCGAGATGGAGGCCGAGGAGGCCGAGCGCGAGCGCGCCGAGCGGGAGCGGGACGCGGAGCGGGCGGTCAGCGACGCGGTGGCCGAGAGCGTGGCCCGACAGGCCACCGACACGGTCCTGGAGCGGCTGGCCAGCGACCCGGAGAGCGCCCGGCGGCGCGGGCCCGGCCAGTAGTAGCGGGCACGGGTCGCGCGTCGCGTACGACGCAAGGCGCCGGGTGAGCTGGAACTCCAGCCCACCCGGCGCCTTCGTCGGTGCCGTGGTGGGGGGGCGGGCCCCCCCCCCCCCGCCCCGCAAGTGGGCCCCCACCACCCCACG
>NZ_JBHVJC010000006.1:158526-227634 GCF_042799315.1 Streptomyces sp. NPDC057702
GGGGGGGCGTCGGTGTACCCCCACCCCCCGGGGCCCTTTGGGGGGGGGGGGGGGGGGGGGCGGCGCCCCCGCACCACGGACGCGCTAGTCGGCCACGTCCTCGCGACGCAGCGAGAGCAGGTCCTCAAGCTGTTCCTCGCGGGCCTGGGCCGCCACGAACAGCAACTCGTCACCGGCCTCCAGGACGTCGTCCCCGCTGGGCGTCAGCACCCGCGTGCCACGGATGATCGTGACCAGCGAGGTGTCCTCGGGCCAGGCGACATCGCCGACCCGGGTGCCCGCGAGCGCCGCCTCGGGCGGCAGCGTCAGCTCGACCAGGTTCGCGTCACCGTGGCTGAAGCGCAGCAGCCGCACCAGGTCGCCGACGCTCACCGCCTCCTCGACCAGCGCCGACATCAGGCGCGGCGTGGAGACGGCGACGTCCACCCCCCACGCCTCGTTGAACAGCCACTCGTTCTTCGGGTTGTTCACCCGGGCCACCACCCGGGGCACCCCGTACTCGGTCTTGGCCAGCAGCGAGACCACCAGGTTGACCTTGTCGTCACCGGTGGCGGCGATGACCACGTTGCAGCGCTGGAGCGCGGCCTCGTCCAGCGAGGTGATCTCGCACGCGTCGGCCAGCAGCCACTCCGCCAGCGGCACCCGCTCCACCGAGATGGCGGTCGGCGCCTTGTCGATGAGCAGCACCTCGTGGCCGTTCTCCAGCAGTTCCCCCGCGATGGAGCGGCCCACCGCGCCCGCTCCGGCGATAGCGACCCTCATGCCGCCGCCTCCTTGTCCGCCTGGCCGCGCCAGCGGCCACCGATCCCGCCAGCGGCCGCGCCGTGGCCCCCTGCACCCGCGCCCCGGGCGCGCACGCGGCTCACGCGCCGCCCTCCGGGCCCTTGGCGAACGCCGCCTCGACGGCCTCCACCTCGTTGGTGCGCATCATCACGTGGACGAGGTCGCCCTCCTGGAGCACCGTCTGCGAGGTGGGCAGGATCGCCTCGCCCAACCGGGTGAGGAAGGCCACCCGCACCCCGGTCTCCTCCTGGAGCCGGCTGACCTTGTGGCCCACCCACGCCGGCGAGGTGTGCACCTCGGCGAGCTGGACGCCGCCGCTCGGGTCGCGCCACAGCGGCTCGGCCCCCGAGGGCAGCAGCCGGCGCAGCATCTGGTCGGCCGTCCACCGCACGGTGGCCACCGTGGGGATGCCCAGCCGCTGGTAGACCTCGGCCCGGCGCGGGTCGTAGATCCGGGCGGCCACGTTCTCGACGCTGAACATCTCGCGCGCCACCCGGGCCGCGATGATGTTGGAGTTGTCGCCGCTGCTGACCGCGGCGAACGCCCCGGCCTCCTCGATGCCCGCCTCGCGCAGCGTGTCCTGGTCGAACCCGACGCCGGTGACCCGGCGCCCGCTGAAGCCCGCCCCGAGCCGCCGAAAGGCCGTCGGGTCCTGGTCCACGACGGCGACGGTGTGCCCCTGCCGCTCCAGGGTCTGGGCGAGCGCGGCTCCCACTCGGCCGCAGCCCATGATGACGATGTGCATCCGCCTTTACCCCGCACTCCTGGTCGGCGCGCTGTCCTGCGTGAAAACCCTGCTCATATCTTCCTTCCGGGCATCCGGGGCGACAACGAGGCGGCTGGCCCCCGGCGACGACGGTACGCGGCAGGAGTGAGTGTCATCCGGCCAGGCGTCCGGCACAACGGTAGCCGCACCACCCGCCGCCCCCACGCGGCCCCTACGCCGGCGCCCGGCGCCGGGGAACCGGCGGGCCCTCGCCGCCCGCGACCGCCCGCGCACCCGCCGCGACCAGCGCCGCGACCGCCCTCCGCGCCGACCACGACCCGGCGCCCACCGACCGCCACGGGCCTGGGCGCCGGGCCGGCCCACCGGCGCCCCGTCAGTCGGACAGGGCGCCCCCCGTCACCCGACGGGGGCGGGACCCGGCCACCCGCGCGCCTGGCGAGGGTCCGCGCCCGTCCCGACCGATCCGCCGGGCACCGTGCCGGATCTCGCCAAACACGACCTCGTCGGAGATCGTTCTGGCTAGGATGAGCGCCCGTATTCCGCTTCGGCGATACGTGCTGCCCACCCCCGTCGCATGAGGACTTGATGACACAACACATATCGGAGGTGGTGTTCTGGTGTGTGGCCGCCGCGTTGCTGGTCGTCTCCGTGCTGCTGCTCCGCCAGCGACAGATCACGACCGGTCTGCGTAAGCACAACGCCGCACTGGAGGGCAGCCTGCGCGCCCGGGACGAGGAGGCGCGACACCTCGTCGAGGTCAGACTCCCGGCCGCCGAGGACTTCGGACACCAGTCACTGCCGACCCCGGGCCTGCTGGACGAGCAGTTGACCGGCACCGCGTACGCCTGGCACCTCCAGCAGGCCACCGAACTGTTCGCCGGTGCCGTGGAGAAGGCGCAGACCCGCGCGGACCAGGCCGCCAAGGCCGCCCTCAAGGCGTCGATGCGCGCCCTCCAGGGCCTGGCGCACGAACAGCAGCTGTCCATCTCGGGCATGCAGGACCGGCACGACAACGCCGACGTACTGCGCGACCTGCTGGAGATCGACCACGCCAACTCCCAGTTCGGCCGCCGCGCCCAGGCCATCGCCGTCCTGTGCGGCTCCTGGCCGGGCCGCCAGCGCGCCGCCTCCCCGCTCCTGGACGTGGTGCGCGGGGCCACCAGCCGCATCAGGGACTACCGCCGGGTGCGCGTCCACGCCCAGGTCGACATCGCTGTCGCCAGCCGGGCGGTGGAGCCCGTGGTGCTCGCCGTGGCCGAACTGCTGGACAACGCCGCCCGCCACTCGCAGCCCAACACCACCGTCGAGGTCAACCTCCAGCCCGCGCACAACGGCGCCTGTGTCGTCATCGACGACGCCGGTGTCGGCATGGACGGACAGGAGGTCGACCGCGCCACCCGACTGCTGTCCGGCCGCCAGTCCATCGACGTCTCCCGGCTCGGCGACCCGCCGCAGTTCGGCTTCGCCGTCATCGGTGTCCTGGCCACCCGTTACGGCTTCAGCGTCTCGGTCGACACCCGCTCCCCCTACGGCGGCGTGCGCGCGGTGCTCTTCCTGCCCAGCGTGCTCCTCACCCACCTGGCCGAGGACGGACCGAGCACGGCCTTCACCCCGCCCACCGCCCCCGAGATCACCGCCGCGCCCCAGGGCACCCCCACCCGGGCCGGTGCCCCGGCCGGCCAGGACACCGCCGCGGCCCGCCCCCCCGCTCCCCGCGCGCCAGCCGACGAGGAGGCGGGACCGGTCATTCACGGTTCGACAGCGGGCGGCCTGCCCAAGCGCCGCCGCAGGCAACCCACCACGGGCCACGCGAGCACCGGCGCCACGCCCACCGCCCCGCCGCCCGCCGAGCGGGCACCGACCCGGTCGGCGGAGGAGACGGCACGCCGCATGGGCGCCTTCGCCCGCGGCACCAGGTCAGGGCGCGCCACCCACCCCACCGACGAGGAAGGCAACTCCCCGGCATGACCAGCGTGAACGACCACATGACCAACGACCTGGGCTGGATGCTCGACGAGGCCGTGCGAATGCCGGAGGCCAGCCACGCGATTCTGCTGTCGGCCGACGGCATGCTGCGCGCGCACTCCCAGGGCATCGGCCGGGACGAGGCGGAGCGACAGGCCGCCGCGCTCTCCGGCCTCCAGTCCATCAGCCGCAGCACCGCCGAGTTCTGCGCCCACGAGAACACCCCCTGGCAGCAGACGCTGGTGGAGTTCGCCGACGGCTACGTCTTCCTGGTGGCCGCCGGCCAGGGCGCCTACCTGGCGGTCTCGGCCACCGCCGAGGTCGACATGGAGGCCGTGACGTACCGGATGCAAAAGCTCGTGGACCGGCTCGGCAAGGAACTGACCAGCCCGCCCCGGCACACCGCCGCCGAGCAGGGCATCGGCAGCCCGGCATGACGCCGCCCCGGCGCGAGCGGGGACTGATCCGGCCCTACGTCGTCACCGGCGGCCGGGCCTATCCGACCCGTAACACCTTCGACCTGGTCACGCTCGTCATCGCGCAGCACGACCGACCGCTGGGCGAGCTGAACCCCGAACAGCGGCGGCTCGTGGAGCTGTGCCGGGGCGGGGCGCTGTCGGTCGCGGAGGTCGCCAGCCATCTGGGGCTGGCCGTCAGCGTCACCAAGGTGCTGCTCGGCGACCTCGTCGACAGCGGCCACATCGTCACCCGGGCCCCCATCCCCCGGGCCCAACTCCCCGAATCCCAGCTCTTGCAGGAGGTGCTCGATGGACTCCGCGCTCGCCTCTGACAACGTCTACCTGCGACAGACGGTCCGCACCGCGGCCAAACTCCTGGTCGTCGGCCACTTCGCGGTCGGCAAGACCACGTTCGTCGGGTCCCTCTCGGAGATCAAGCCGCTGCGCACCGAGGAGACCATGACGCAGGCCAGCGCGCTGGTCGACGACCTGGCCGGCATCGAGGGCAAGTCCACGACCACCGTCGCCATGGACTTCGGCCGCCTGACCCTCAGCGACCAGCTCGTCCTCTACCTGTTCGGCGCCCCGGGCCAGAAGCGCTTCACCCGCCTGTGGCAGGACATGACCCAGGGAGCCCTCGGCGCCCTGGTCCTGGCCGACACCCGGCGCCTGGACCAGTCCTTCGACGTCATGGGCCTGCTGGAGGAGCACGACCTGCCGTACGCGGTCGCCGTCAACCACTTCGACGGTGCGCCCACCTACGCCGACGACGAGATACGCGAGGCGCTCGACCTGCTGCCCGACACGCCGCTGATCACCTGCGACGCCCGGGACCGCATCTCCTCCACGCACGCGCTGATCGCCCTCGTGCAGTACCTCCAGGCCCGCAACGCCCATCGCGCGCTCGCCTGACGACCCACCGCACGCCCGTCGGCGGCGGGCCGCCCGGCCACCGCGCACACCCCGCGCGCCCGCGCGACCCGCACCGCCGCACGCCCACCCCCCACCGCTGCCCGTACCCGCCCCTCACCCCCCGCGTCCGCACCGAGCGGCCGGCCGCCCCCAGCCCTCTCCCGTACCACCCGCCCCTCCCGCTTCCGATCAGGAGCACGCGTGACCTCTCACCCCGACGTCGGCGTCCAGCCGCCGCCAGGCTGCCCCGCGCACGCCGGCCGGCCCAGCGGCGAGCCGATCTACGGACCCGACTTCGCCGCCGACCCGACCCGCGCCTACGAGCGGATGCGCCGCTTCGGCCCGGCGGCCCCGGTCCAGCTCGCCCCCGGCGTGGACGCCACCCTCGTCACCGGCTACCAGGCGGCCCTGAACGTGCTGCGCAGCCCGGAGACCTTCGTCAAGGACCCGCGCCGCTGGCGGGCCCTGGCCGACGGCACGGTGCCCATGGACAGCCCCGTGGTGCCGATGATGATGTACCGGCCCAACTGCCTGTTCGCCGACGGCGAGCAACACCGCCGACTGCGCCAGGCCGTCACCGACTCGCTGGAGCGCATCGACCCCAACACGCTGCGCGGCTACGTCGAGGAGAGCGCCGACACCCTCATCGACCGGTTCTGCGCCCAGGGCGAGGCCGACCTGCTCGTCGAGTACGCCCGGGCCATCCCGATGCTCGTGTCCAACCACATGTTCGGCTGCCCGCCCGAGATCGGCCAACGGCTGCTGGCCGGCATGTCCGGCATCTTCGACGGCGTCAACGCCGAGCAGGCCAACGCCCAGCTCACCCAGGCCCTGGTCGAACTGGTCGCCCTCAAGCGGGCCAAGCCCGGCGCCGACGTCACCTCCTGGCTGATGGCCCACCCCGCCGCGCTGACCGACGAGGAGATGCTCCACCAACTGGTGGTCCTCATGGGCGCCGGCACCGAACCCGAGCAGAACCTGATCGCCAACGGGCTGCGCCTGCTGCTGTCCGACGACCGGTTCGCGGGCAACCTGGCCGGCGGCAGCCTGCCGGTGGACGACGCCCTGGACGAGGTCCTGTGGACGGACCCGCCGATGGCCAACTACGCCGTCCACTACCCCCTCCACGACGTGGACCTGTCCGGACTGCGCCTGCGCGCCGGCGAACCCGTCGTCATCAGCTTCACCGCCGCCAACAACGACCCCTCCCTCGCCTCCGACCAGCGCGCGGGCAACCGAGCCCACCTGGCCTGGAGCGCGGGCCCGCACGCCTGCCCGGCCCAGGGCAGCGCCCGACTGGCCGCCTCGGTCGCCGTCGAGAAGCTCCTGGACCGGCTGCCGGACATCGAACTCGCCGTCCCCGTCGAGGCGTTGGAGTGGCGCCCGGGCCCCTTCCACCGCGCGCTCGTCGCGCTGCCCGTCCGCTTCCCCCCGGTCCCCGCGCCGGCGCGCGACATCCCGTCCGCGACCACCAGCGCCACACCCGCCCGAACCGACGCGACCTCTGGAGAGACCCCATGGAACGCCAGTCCTGCCCCGTCGCCATCGACCCCACCGGCCGCGACATCCACGGCGAGGGGAACCGGCTCCGCGCCCACGGGCCGGCGACGCTGGTGGAACTCCCTGGCGGGGTGGTGGCGTGGGCGGTGACAGGGCAGGCCATGCTCAAGGACCTGCTCGCCGACCCCCGCGTCTCCAAGGACGCGCGCCAGCACTGGCCCGCCTGGGCCAACGGTGAGATATCCCCCGAGTGGCCGCTGTTCACCTGGGTCGCGGTACAGAACATGTTCACCGCCTACGGCGACGACCACAAGCGGCTGCGCTCCCTGGTATCCAAGGCGTTCACACTGCGCCGCTCCAACGCGCTGCGCCCGCGCATCGAGCAGATCACCGAGGACCTGCTCGCCGGCTTCGACGCGGTCGAGCCCGGCGGCGTGGTGGACCTGCGCCAAGGCTACGCGTACCCCATCCCGATCCAGGTCATCTGCGAGCTGTTCGGCGTCACGGACACCGCCATGCGCGACGGCCTGCACGCCTGCGTGGACAGCATCTTCCACACCTCCGCCGACCCGGAGGAGGTGACCGCCACCTACACCGAGATCTACCGGCTGCTCGGCGAGCTCATCGAGACCAAGCGCCAGCAGCCCGCCGACGACATGACCAGCGGGCTCATCGCCGCCCACGACGAGGACGGCGACTCGCGGCTGAGCGGGCAGGAGCTGGCCGACACCCTGCTGCTGATGCTCAGCGCCGGGCACGAGACCACCGTGAACCTGCTCGACAACGCCCTGCACGCGCTGCTCACCCACCCCGACCAGCTCGCCCTCGTCCGCTCCGGCGAGGTGAGCTGGGACGACGTCATCGACGAGACGCTGCGCGTCCAGGCCCCGGTGGCCAACCTGCCGCTGCGCTACGCGGTGGAGGACATCGAGCTGGCCGGCACCACGATCCGCAAGGGCGAGGCCATCCTCGCCTCGTACGCCGCCGCCGGCCGCGACCCGGAGGTGCACGGCCCCGACGCCGACCGCTTCGACGCGACCCGCGCCAACAAGGAGCACCTCTCCTTCGGCCACGGCGTGCACTTCTGCGTGGGGATGTCGCTGGCCCGGCTGGAGGCGACCATCGCCCTGCCCGCGTTCTTCGAGCGCTACCCGGATGTGGCCCTCGCCGTCGCGCCGGACGAGCTGCGCCCGGTGGAGTCCTTCATCTCCAACGGCCACCGCGAGCTCCCAGTGCGGCTGCGCCCGCGCGGCTAGGAAAGTCAGGGGGGCCGCCGTACGGGTGGCGGGTGGGCGGGCCGTGAGGCGACCGCCTACGATCCTCTGCGTGTCCAAACTGACCGACCTGCCGAAACGGATCCTGATCGGCAGGGCGCTGCGCAGCGACAAACTGGGCGAGACCCTTCTCCCCAAGCGCATCGCCCTGCCGGTCTTCGCCTCCGATCCGCTCTCCTCCGTCGCCTACGCGCCGGGCGAGGTCCTCCTCGTTCTCTCCGTGGCAGGCGTGTCGGCCTACCACTTCAGCCCGTGGATCGCGCTCGCGGTCGTGGTGCTGATGTTCACCGTGGTCGCCTCGTACCGCCAGAACGTGCACGCCTACCCGAGCGGCGGCGGCGACTACGAGGTCGCCACCACCAACCTCGGCCCCCGGGCCGGACTCACCGTGGCCAGCGCGCTGCTGGTGGACTACGTCCTGACCGTCGCGGTGTCCATCTCCTCCGGGGTGGAGAACCTCGGCTCCGCCGTCCCCTTCGTCGTCGAGCACAAGACGCTGTGCGCCGTGGGCACCATCGTGCTGCTGACGCTGATGAACCTGCGCGGCGTCAAGGAGTCCGGCAAGCTCTTCGCCATCCCCACCTACGTCTTCGTCGCGGGCGTCTTCCTGCTCATCGCCTGGGGCGCCTTCCGTGGCCTGGTGCTCGACGACTCCATGCACGCGCCCACCTCCGACTACGAGATCCACGCGGAGAAGACCGGCCTGGCCGGTTTCGCCATGGTCTTCCTGCTGCTGCGGGCGTTCTCCTCCGGCTGCGCGGCGCTCACCGGTGTCGAGGCCATCAGCAACGGCGTGCCCGCCTTCCGCAAGCCCAAGAGCAGGAACGCGGCCACCACGCTGCTGCTGATGGGGACCCTGGCGGTGACCATGTTCTGCGGGATCATCGCGCTGGCCATGGCCACCGACGTCAAGATGGCCGAGAACCCGGCCAAGGACCTGCTGCACAACGGCGTGCCGGTCGGCGCCGGCTTCACCCAGGACCCGGTCATCTCCCAGGTGGCGGCGGCCGTCTTCGGCGACGGCTCGTTCCTGTTCGTGGTGCTCGCCGCGGCCACCGCGCTCGTGCTCTTCCTGGCCGCCAACACCGCGTACAACGGCTTCCCGCTACTCGGCTCGATCCTCGCCCAGGACCGCTACCTGCCCCGCCAGCTCCACACCCGTGGCGACCGGCTCGCCTTCTCCAACGGCATCGTGCTGCTCGCGCTCGCGGCGGCCGTCCTCGTCTACGTCTACGGGGCCGACTCCACCAAGCTCATCCAGCTCTACATCGTCGGCGTCTTCGTCTCCTTCACGCTCAGCCAGACCGGCATGGTCCGCCACTGGAACCGCCACCTGCGCACCGAGAAGGACCCGGCCCGACGCCGCCACATGGTCCGCTCCCGCGCCATCAACACCTTCGGCGCCTTCTTCACCGGCCTGGTCCTGATCGTCGTCCTGGTGACCAAGTTCACCCACGGCGCCTGGGTCGCCCTGCTCGGCATGGTCATCTTCTACGCGACCATGAGCGCGATCCGCCGCCACTACGACCGGGTCGCCGAGGAGCTGGCCTCCGACGAGGAGCCCGAGGACTCGGTGCGCCCCTCCCGGGTGCACTCCATCGTCCTGGTCTCCAAGGTCCACAAGCCCACCCTGCGGGCGCTGGCCTACGCCAAGCTGATGCGCTCGGACCGGCTGGAGGCCCTGAGCATCAGCGTGGACCCGGCCGAGACCAAGGCGCTCCAGGCCGAGTGGAACGAGCGCGGCATCGACGTCCCCCTGAAGATCCTCGACTCCCCGTACCGCGAGATCACCCGCCCGGTGATCGACTACGTCAAGGGCCTGCGCCGGGAGAGCCCGCGCGAGGTGATCAGCGTCTACATCCCCGAGTACGTCGTCGGCCGCTGGTACGAACAACTCCTCCACAACCAGAGCGCCCTGCGCCTCAAGGGCCGACTCCTGTTCACCCCCGGCGTCATGGTCACCTCCGTCCCCTGGCAGCTCGACTCCTCCGAGGCGGCCAAGCTCCGCGCCCGCAAGCGCGCCGAGTGGAACGCCCCGGGCGCCGTCCGCCGGGGGCCGGTCACCCGGCCCGCCAAGCGGGAGAAGGCGGGCAGCGGGAAGTAGCGCTCTCACCACCGCGACGCGACGGGGCCGGGCACCCGCCGGTGGAGGCACTCGCTGGTGGGGCCTGGCTCGCGCCGGTCGGGGGCGGAGCGTCCGCCGGTCGGGGGGTGGAGCGTCCGCCGGTGGGCCCGGCAGCCGCCGACAGGGCCGGGACTTCGTCGGCGGGGCCCAGCAGCCGCCGGGAGGGCCCGGGTCCTGGTCGGCGGAGGCGCCGGCCGACCGGGCGAGGTCCGGCCGCGAGCGCGCGCGACGACGAAGGGGCGGCGGGCCCGGGGGTACGGCGGGCCCGGGCGTACGGCGGCCGGCCCACCGGCGTGCGGGGTGGGGTGACGGCCGGGCGGCCGGAGGTGGCGGCGACCCGTAAACTGGTGGACTTGGCGTTCTTCCGCCGCTCCGAAGGCCCCGGAAGCCGCCGGCGACCCCGTCGCCCCGCAAGCCGCCCGTCCCCGCGCCCGGCCCGAACCCGGGCCCGGCCACCCCGCCCCACCCTCTTCCGTCAGGAGCCCGTCCGCCGTGACACACCGCACGAACCGTACGCATCGGCCGAGCGCGAGCCAGGCACGGCAGCGGGCCACCGGCTCGGATGCCGCCACCGGGCACGGGGCCGCCGCGGGCGCCAGCGAGCCGCTCTCGCTGGTCGGCGAGCGCTACGAGGTCGAGGTCGGTCCCGTCGCGCACGGCGGGCACTGCGTCGCGCGGACCACCCTGCCCGGCGAGGAGCGCGCCCGCGTGCTGTTCGTCCGGCACACCCTGCCGGGGGAGCGGGTCGTGGCCCAGGTCACCGAGGGTGACGCCGACTCCCGCTTCCTGCGGGCCGACGCCGTCGAGGTGCTGGAGCCCTCGCCGGACCGGGTGCCGGCGCCCTGCCCGTTCTCCGGTCCCGGCGCGTGCGGCGGCTGCGACTGGCAGCACGCGGCGCCCGGCGCGCAGCGCCGCCTCAAGGTCGAGGTGATCACCGAACAGCTCGCCAGGCTGGCCGGCCTCACCCCGCAGGAGGCCGGCTGGAACGGCACCGTCGAGCCCGCCCCCGGCGACAAGCTGCCCAAGGGCGAGGTGCCCGCCTGGCGCACCCGGGTGCAGTACGCGGTGGACCAGGACGGCTACGCCGGCCTGCGCCGCCACCGCTCGCACGAGGTGCAGCGCATCGACCACTGCCTGATCGCGGCGCCCGGCGTCAGCGAGCTGGGCATCGAGTCCCGCGAGTGGCCCGGGGTGGCCGGCGTCCAGGCGATCGCCGCCACCGGTTCCTCGGACCGCCAGGTCCTGGTCGAGCCGGAGCCGGGCGAGCGGCTGCCGATCGTGGAGCTGGACAAGCCCGTCTCGGTGCTGCGGATCGACGAGCACGACGGTGGCGTCCACCGCGTCCACGGTCGCGGTTTCGTCCGCGAACGCGCCGACGGCCGCACCTACCGCGTGGGCTCCGGCGGCTTCTGGCAGGTCCACCCCAAGGCCCCCGAGGTGCTGGTGGAGGCCGTGATGCAGGGCCTGACGCCGCGCAAGGGCGAGATGGCGCTCGACCTGTACTGCGGGGTCGGCCTGTTCGCCGGCGCGATCGCCGAGCGCGTGGGGGAGCGCGGCGCCGTCCTCGGCATCGAGTCCGGCAAGCGCGCCGTCGAGGACGCCCGCCACAACCTGCGCGACCTGGAGCGGGTCCGCGTCGAACACGGCAAGGTGGAGACGGTCCTCCCGCGCACCGGCATCACCGAGGTCGACATCGTCGTCCTGGACCCGCCCCGCGCCGGCGCCGGCCAACAGACGGTCACCCACCTGGCCAGCCTGACCCCCCGCCGCATCGCCTACGTGGCCTGCGACCCCGCCGCCCTGGCCCGAGACCTCGCCTACTTCGCGACAGCCGGCTACCGCCCCCGCTTCCTCCGCGCCTTCGACCTCTTCCCGATGACCCACCACGTGGAGTGCGTGGCGATCCTTGAACCGGTGAAGAAGGACGCCTGACCTGCGGTTTCGTGCGTGCGCATGATGTGCGGTGTGAGCGTTACGGGCGATATCTTGACGCCGAAATGACGCTCGTGACGCTCGTTCTGATGGGGCGTCAGGAGATCTGTCGAGCAGCTCAGGGATGTCAGGGGTTGCGTATCTCAATGGGTCTGGAGAGAGTGCGACGCTGCTGAGCGTCGATCTACTGAGTCCTGCTCGCCAGATGTCTCGCGCCACTTGCGGAACCATGACTCGCTCACGCCCAGAGCGCGGTACGAGTCGGTGTACGGGACGCAGTGCTCGGTCTTGTTGTCGCTGATCAGCCCGACCAGCGCGGCCGGGCACGCCGCAACTACTTCACCCACAGGGCCATGCAGTGTTGGAGGAATGGCGCTCCATCACCAGCTCCTTGTTCTCCTTCTCTAACGCCGCGTTCTCCGCCGTCAGCCGGGCGATCAGCTCGTCCCTGTCCTTGGATGTATGCTTCCCGGCCCGCACCGCCCGCGAGGCCCAGCTCGCCAGGGTCGTCTCGTTGATCCCAGGTCCTTCGCGATCTTGGGGACCGGTTTCCCGGACACCGTCACTATCCGTACCGCCCTTCACGAAACTCCGCCGTGAACTCGCGACGCTTCTCTGCCATGACAACCAACATCCTTTGCCTCGATAGGGTGTTGACGATCTGAGGCACTGACAGGGGTGGATCGTGAGCAAACTGCACGTGGGGTACGTCCGCAAGGCGATCGAGGACCGATTCACTGGTCTCATCGACATGTCGGACCAGGCGCGACTGTCGGAGGCCAGTCGCCATCAGGCGTTCCTGAGCCGTGGTCTTGCCGCGCTCGCCGCGCAGATCGAGCACCCGTGCAGCGACCGGGTAGCCGCTGCGAGGGTCTTCGACGGGCAGGACGATCAGGGCCTTGACTCGATCGCGGTGGACTTCGGCGCCACACGTTCCCGGATCTGTCTGGTGCAGGCGAAGTGGAGCGATCAGAACAGGGGCGGCTTCGGCGAGGCCGAGGTGCATAAGATGTTCCACGGTCTGGAGTTGATGCTCGACCGGAACTTCGGCCGATTCAACCGCCGCTTCCAGCCGTTCGTCCCCGACATCGAACGGGCCTACGACTCCGGCACCCCGAAGATCGCTCTGGTGCTCGCCCTGATGCGCGAGGCGCCGCTCAGCGACGGCGTACGCGAGCTGATCAAGATGAAGCAGGACGAGCAGAACCAGGTCGTCCGCGACATGGTCGAAGTCAAGGTCCTCGACCTGCGCGACTTCCACCGCGCGATTCTCGGCGACTCCGCCGCACCAAAGATTGACACCAAGGTGCAACTGGAGTGCTTCGGCCAGGAGTCGACACCGTACAAGGCGATGTACGGCACTATGACCGTCCCCGCCCTCGCCGACCTCTACGAGGAGCACCGGCGCGGCCTCTTCGCCCGGAACATCCGCGACTCCCTCGACGAGAGCGACGTCAACTCCAAGATCAGGGAGACCCTGCGGGAGGAGCCCGAGCACTTCTGGTACTTCAGCAACGGCATCACCATGCTGTGCGAGGCGATCCAGCCGATCGGCCGGGCGCTGCCCGGCAAGGTGGGCAACTTCCAGCTGTCCGGCGTCAGCGTGGTCAACGGCGCGCAGACGGTGAGTGCCATCTACCGGGCCTTCACCGAGGACACGGGCGCGGCGCAGGACGGCCGGGTCCTGGTGCGCCTGATCTCCCTGGAAGACTGCCCGCCAGGCTTCGGCGACCAGGTGACCACCACAACGAACACGCAGAACCCGATCGAGGAGCGCGACTTCAAGTCGCTTGACCCCGGCCAGGTCAGACTTCGCGACGACTTCGCCATGCTCCTCAAGCGCAGTTACGTCATCAAGCGCGGCGAGACGGTCCCCGACCCAGCACACGGCTGCTCCATTACCGAGGCTGCCGAGGCGCTCGCGGCCGTCAGCCCGAACGCCCGGCTCGCAGCCGTGGCCAAGCGTGACGACAACCTCGCCGGGCTGTGGGAGGATCGCAACTACCAGGAGACCTTCGGCCCCGAACCGAACGTCTTCAAGGTCTGGCGCAGCGTCGAGCTGCTCCGTGAGGTCCGGGCGCAGCTGCAGCTCCTGCGCGAGGGGCTGGTCTGGCGCGCCGACGCGGCGGCCTTCTACGGCGACCTCCTGGTCACTCACATCGTTTACCGCCGCCTGGACACCCGGGCCATCGAGGACCCGGAGTGCGACTGGGCGACGGAGCTCGCCAAGGTGCCCGACCTGGTCCGTGACTCCCTGTCCTGGGTGCTCGACGCAATCGACAACGAGTACGGCACGTCCAGCCACATCATCGCCGCCGTCCGGAACACGGAACGGATCGAGCGAGTGGTACGTGCGGCCCTGCGCAAGCTCGACTCCGAGGACGAGGCGCCGGCGCTCAACGAGGACTATCGGGTAGCTACGGCCGAGGCTCGGGGACGGAAGGTGAACGCAGTGACGACCTTGGTCGCCGCCGGCGAGATTGAGGAGGGCACGGCACTGGAGTTTCGACCGTACAGCAAGCCGGAGCGCCGTGAGATGACTGAGTGGCTGGCGGCGGATCCGCGGCGGGCCCAGGCGACGTGGAGCAACGAGGCAGGGCGTAACCCCTTGCAGTGGCACGCCGACGACGAGTGGTACTCGCCCAGTGGCCTCGCGCGGAAGATGCGCTTTGAGGCGTCCGGGGTGGACAGCGCGGCGCAGGGCACGATCCGGTGGTTCGTACCGGGTCAGGGGTCGCTGGACGAGCTGGCGCTGGCAGTGCGGCTGCGCGAGGGCAACGAGCCGTGAGCGTGGTCAGGGGGTAACGGGCTGGGGCGCCGCTGGCCCAGCCCGTCTTCCGCTTCTGCCCAGGCGTTGTCCGTGCTCCCCTGTAGGGTCCGAAAACACCGGACCGCGCACCCTCTGGCCTGGCGGACCGCGCCTTCGGAGGCACCCCTGGGGTCATAGGATCACAGATGGCATCTGCGTTAGCGCACGCACGGACCGCCCCGGGGCGCAGGCCCCTACCCGCACCACCGAGCACAGGAAAGTAGCAGCACGCCGATGGAGGAACTGACCTTGGACCTGGACATCCCGCAGCAGCCTGAGGACGGCGCGGGGCCTGCAGCGGAGGGCTCCGCGCCCAAGGTCATGGCCCTCAAGGAGGGCCAGGTCGTCGACTACGTCTCCGGCGAAGCGATCAAGGAAACGGAGAAGGAAAAGGTCCGGCAGCGTATCGCCCGCGCCCTGGTGCACGAGCACGGTATCGACCCCGGCGACATGCAGCGCGACTTCTCCGTCACGGTCAGCGAGGAGGGCGCCAAGCGGAAGCGGAGCAAGAAGGCCGACATCGCGATCTTCGAGTCCGGTGCCCCGCACACCACGGCGAACCTGCGGCGGGTGGTGATCTGCAAGCAGGAGCCCAAGCGCGGAAAGTACGTCGTCAAGCTCCGCGAGCCCGACCAGGCCCGGAAGGACCTGGAGGAGCTCCAGGAACTGATGGGTAACGAGGACCGCCCGCAATGCGCGGACGGCATGTGGACCGACGGTGTCGACTTCTTCTTCCTCAAGAAGGTGGTCGGCGACTTCGGCGCCGACTTTGAGGACCGCAGCGACTGGGAGATCGCCGACGGCACCCTCGGCAGCCGCACTGTCGCCTCGCACCAGCGGCTGCGCCAGGCTGACCCGGAGATGCTCAAGATCGCCTTCCGGCGCTGCCACAACTACATCCACGGTAACGAAGGCATGCCCAAGGACGCCGCCTTCTGGCAGTTCCTCTACCTCCTCTTCGCCAAGATGTACGACGAGCGCGTCAGCCACGGCTCCGTGCACGGCCGGTTCCGCACCGGTCTGAAGGAGATGTTCGACGAGAACGGGCGCGCGGCCATCAGTAAGCGGGTCAAGGAGCTTTTCGAGGACGTCAAGGGCGAGTACAAGGGCGTCTTCAAGCCCACCGACGAGATCACCCTCTCCGACCGGGCCCTCGCCTTCATCGTCAGCGAGCTCGCCCCGTACGACCTGAGCGGCACGGACGTCGACGCCAAGGGCATTGCCTACCAGGAGCTCGTCGGCACCAACCTACGCGGCGACCGAGGCCAGTACTTCACCCCGCGCGGCGCGGTCAACCTGATGGTCGAGATGCTCGACCCGAAGGAGGACGAGACCGTCCTCGACCCGACCTGCGGCACCGGCGGCTTCCTCCAGGCCACCCTCAAGCACCTGCACCAAACCTGGAAGAAGGAGGCCGGCACGCTCGGCTTCCCGGACGAGAAGGAGGAGCGGGAGCGGTACGGCGACAAGCTCAAGGAGTACGCGGAGAAGCACCTGTTCGGCTCCGACTTCGACCCGTTCCTGGTGCGTGCGACAACCATGGCGATCATGACCCTGGCGCAGACCACAGGGAATGTCTTCCACATGGACTCGCTCGCTTTCCCGCAGGGACACCTCCCAGGCGTCGAGGCGGCGAAGAAGAAGATCCCGCTGGACAAGCCCACCGTGGACGTGCTCCTGACCAACCCGCCCTTCGGTGCGGACATCCCGGTCAGTGACGAGTCGGTGCTCGGCTCGTTCCGCAACGGGATCGCCAGGTCCTGGGGGCGCAACAAGGAGACCGGCGAGGTCGAGGCGAGCACGACCAGCATGCCGTCGAGCATGGCGCCGGAACAGTTGTTCATCCAGCGCGCCATCGAGTGGGTCAAGCCCGGTGGGCGGATCGGCATCGTGCTGCCGAACGGCATCCTGTCGAACCCCGGGCCGACGGACGAGGCGATCCGCCGTTACATCCTGCGCAACTGCTGGGTCCTCGCGAGCGTTGAGCTGCCGGTGGAGACGTTCATCGTTGACGCCAACGTCAACATCCTCACCACGCTCCTCTTCCTGAAGCGCAAGACCCGGCAGGAGATCCAGAACCACGACCTCGGGACGGAGAAGGCGTACCCCGTCTTCATGGCGGTCGCCGAGAAGGTCGGCTTCGACCGACGTGGCAACGACCTCTACAAGCGTGAGCCCAGCGGAGAGATCGTGGTGGAGACGGAGGTCGTCATGGAGCGGCTCCGTATCCGGGGCAAGGAGGTGACCCGGCCGCTGACCCGCAGCAAGAAGGTCATCGACAACGATCTGCCGGTGATCGCGGAGAAATACCGGAAGTTCCGGGCCGAGTACCCGGTGCCGGGTGTGGATCCGCGTACGGCTGGGTCTGCGCGAACGGAGGCCGGGGCGTGAAGGTCGCCGAGCTGTCCAACCCGGTGAAGTCCGACTGGTTCGCGGACCAGGGGCTTCGGCTCGATGCCTCGCCGTATGTGGCGGGGTCGATGAAGACGAAGAAGCTGCTGGAGCAGTTGCCGAAGACGGAACCGCTGGCGAGGCTGACGGTGGGGCATAACGGGGGCATCTTCAACGGGCCCATGTTCCGGCGGGTCTATCTCACCGACTCCGAGCACAGCGTGCCGTTTCTCGGGACGAAGGACATGATGGCGGCTGACTTGACCGGGCTGCCCCGGTTGCGTAAGTCGGACGCGGAGTCGTCGACTTTGTCCTATCTCCAACTCAAGCCCGGGATGACACTGATCTCGTGCTCGGGATTCAATGCCGGTCGGCGGGCCTACGTCCGGCACGATATGGGTGACTGCTGGTCATCGCAGGACACCCTCAAGGTCGAACCCGACCCGGAGAAGATCAAGTCCGGGTATCTGTACGCCTTCTTGCTCAGCAAGTTCGGCGAGTCGCTCGTGCGAGGGTCGGTGTATGGCTCGGCCGTGAAGCACATCGAGCCTCATCACATCGCGGGGCTGCCGGTGCCGCGATTGGGAACGAAGCTCGAGGGTCAGATCCACGACCTGGTGGAAGAGTGCGCGCGGCTGCGTGCCGAGTTCCAGTCGTCTTCGGTCAGCGCGACGAAAGACCTCTTCACGAGCGTGGGGCTGCCCGAGCTGATCGATATCGGATGGCATCAGCAGGAGCGGGATCTTGGGTTCAAGGTCGATGGGCTGAGCCCTGATTCCCTTCGGGCTCTTAACTTCTCTCCGCGAGCCCAAAATTTGGCACGACGGCTGAGCTCGGTGCCTGGAGAGTCGTTCGGGGAAGTGTGCACAGAATCCAGCTTGAAAATCGGGTCACGATTCAAGAGGATCGACGTTGATTCCGCGAATGGCATTCGTCTACTGGGGCAGCGGCAGGTATTTTGGATCCGACCGGAAGGACGATGGATTAGCGCTGCTAAAGCGCCTAGCAACTCAAGCCTTCCAGATGAAACAATCCTGATTGCCGGGCGCGGAACTCTTGGCGAAAATGAAGTATACGGCCGTGCGATTTTCGTCACCGGATCCTGGTTGACGAATGCCTACAGTCAAGATTTCGTGCGGGTTTCGAGTGGGAATTCTGAAATTCCAGGAGCCTATCTTTTCGCGTTCTTCCGTTCTGCTGTGGCCTTCAGGCTACTTCGCGCCATGAGCTATGGGGGAAAGCAACAAGGTTTTCTACCCAGTAGGCTCCAAGAGTTTCGCATCCCCCTCGCACCTCCGGCCGACCGTAAGCGCATCGCCGCTACCGTCCGTCACGCCTACAAATGCCGCGACCAAGCCGATGTCCTAGAGGACCGGGCCCTCGCGTTGCTCACCACCGCCATCGAGGAGGCCGCCGGCTGATGGGTGCCAGGATCGTTGCTGTTGGGGAGGCCGTCAACGATGCCGAGCGGAGGGTGATCGCGCACCTGCGTGATCACGCCCCCGACGACTGGACGGTCCTGCACTCCGTCGAGATTCCGTACAATCGGAATGAGCTGTTCGAGGTCGACCTCGTCGTGGTCACCGGGCATGCCGTGTACGTCATCGACGTCAAGGGCACCCGGGGCCGCATCGAGGTCGACGGCGGCCGTTGGCAGCCCTCTCACCGGGCGCCGTTCCGCTCCCCGTTGCCGAAGCTGCGCGGGCACGCCAAGCAGCTGAAGACGCTCCTGGAGACGGCTCACCACCCGCTGTCCCGGCTCTACGCGGATGCCCTCGTCGTCCTGCCCGCACCCGACGCCCTGCTCGTCGACCGGACACCCCGCCAGCACGACGCCCGTGACACCGTCACCCTCCCGGACCTGATCGGCCGGCTCGCGGACGTTAACCGCGTACCCACCTCGACCAACCGCTTCGACACGGACGTCTCCGCGCACCACGAGCTGATCGTGCGCGCGGTGCAGGGTTCGTCCCGGCCGCCGTCGGGCCCCCTGCGATTCGGCAGCTGGGAAGTGATCGAGCGACTGAGCGAGACGGGCCCGGAGGAGGGCGACGACGTCCACCGCGAGTACCGGGCGAAGAACGCCCTCGCGGTGCAGGGGTCGGGCACGGTCCGGCTCTCCGTCCGCAGGGCCGATCCGTACGCGCCGGAGGCCGAGCGGCTCCAGCAGCAGAAGCGGATCGGCATCGCGTACGAGGCGCTCGGCAAGTTGCCCTCGCACCCGAACATCGTCGGAGTGCGGGACTTCTTCGCCGACGAGGACAAGGACTCCTTTGTCACCGTCTACGACGACGTTCCGGGGCACGCCCTCGCCCTGCATCTGAATGGGGCCGCAGACCCACTGACCGCCGACGCGAAGCTGCGGACAATCCGTAACATGCTGATGGGCCTGGCCCATGCGCACAGCCGCCTGATCGCACACCGCGAGCTGAACCCGTCCACCGTGCTGATCGCGCAGGACGGCCGGGCGACGCTGACCGGTTTCGAGTACGCGAAGACCGCACAGCGCCGCGCTCACACAGTCATGCGGGAGGCGTACCAGGTCGCCGATCGCGCGTATCTGGCGCCCGAGTGCCATGCCGACCCGGTGACGATGGGCATGAAGTCGGACATCTACGCGGTCGGTGTCATCGGGTTCCAGCTCCTCACCGGCGAGCTGCCGTTCACCTCCGCCACCGAGCAGGCCGACGCGGCAGGGCGGCTCCCTGCGCAGGTCCTCGAAGCCGCCGAGGTCCGCGTTGAACTGGCCCACTGGTTGCAGAAGTTGTGCGCGACGGCTCCGGACGACCGGCCGACCGCCGTGGAGGCGCTGCACCGCCTGGACCTGGTGATGGGAGCACGGAGGGCTCCGGCCCGGCGTATCGGCTCCTCGGCCGCAGTTCACCCGGCTCCTCCTCCGGCCTCCGCCGGACAGCCCGCGCAGGACGGACCGCGGGGCCCAGAATTCTATCGTGACTTGCCGGCCGACCACCAGCTCGGTACGAAGTACCTGGTGCGCCACCGTCTCGGCCGTCCCGGCTCGTTCGGTGTGGCCTACCGGGTGTACGACACGATAAGGAGTGTCGACCGGGCGGTGAAACTAGTCCTGCGGGACCGGGACTCTGTCCTGGAGCGGCTGCGCCGCGAGGCGGGCGTCCTGGACCGGCTGCAGAACGCCCCGCACCCCAATGTGGTGTCGATGGTGGACGCGGACCGGCTGATGCCGCCGGACGAGTACCCATACCTGGTCTTCGAGTTCGTCGACGGCAAGGACGTCGCCGAAGTGATCCGTGGCGGCCGGATGGGCGCGGCGGACGTGCTGCGGCTCGCGATCGACACCGCGCGCGGGCTGCGTCACATCCACGAGCGCGGGGTGTGGCACTGCGACATCAAGCCGAGCAATCTGCTGTGGACCGACGACGGCGTCAAGCTGATCGACTTCGGGATCTCCAAGACCTCCGACTCCTCCGAGGGGCACAGCTACACCAGCCCCCGGTACAGCCCGCCGGACCTGGACCAGGTGCCCGCCGACGCCTCCGGCTACACCGACCGCGACCTGTTCGGCCTCGGCGTCGCGCTGTACGAGGCGCTGACCGGCGGGCAGTACCCGTGGGAGGGAGTCGGGCGGCCCTCGCCCGGTGTGCCGCCGGTGGACCCGCGCACCGCGTTCAGCGGTTTCGGTGATCTGGCGCCCGGTTTCGCCGAGATCATGCTGCGCGCGATCTCCCCGTACCGGGCGGAGCGCTTCTCCACGGCCGAGGAACTGCTGCGCGCATTGGAGGCGCTGGAATCCGCGCGCGTCACCCCCGGACCGCTACCACCGGCTGTGGCCCCGTCGTCCTCGTCCGACCGGTCCGAACAGCCCCCGGCGCCATCGTCGGAACCGGGCTCCGGCCAGGAGCCGCAGGAGCCCGAGCCGAACACCAACCCGTTCGTGGTCCACCTGCAAACGCTGTACAGCCAGAGCCGCCGCAGCAACCGCGGCACCCGCGGCCTCGACCCGCACACGATGTCCGTGTACGTCGAGACGGCCCTGGACCGGGAGCTCGTGCCCGCACTGCGGGAAGGCCGGCACGCGCTGGTCGTGGTGACCGGTAACGCGGGCGACGGCAAGACGGCCTTCCTGGAGCGATTTGAACGCCAGGCGCACGAGCTTGGGGCCGAGTTCGGGCCCCGCCGGGCCAACGGCAGCGACTTCAGCCTGGACGGGCATCGGTTCCGCACCAACCATGACGGCAGTCAAGACGAGGGTGAGATCAGCGGCGACGACGTACTGGACGAGTTCTTTGCCCCCTTCGCCGGGGCTGACGCATCGGCGTGGCAGGTCGCGGGGGAAACTCGGTTGATCGCCATTAACGAGGGGCGTCTGGTCGACTTCCTCAGCCACCACCACGACCGCTTCCCTCACCTTGCCAAGGTGGCCAACCTCGGCCTGGCGGGCCGGGACACCGGGCAGGCCATCGCCGTCGTCAACCTCAACGCACGGGACGTCGCGGCTCGTTCCCTCGACGCCGACGGCGAACCGCAGAACGGCGGATCGCTCCTGGAGCGCATGCTCGACCGGATGACACACGACCGGTTTTGGGAGGACTGCGAGCGCTGCGACCTGGCCGCCACCTGCTACGCCCGGCACAACGCCCAGACCTTCCAGCACCCCGCCGCCGGTCCGCAGGCAGCGCGTCGTCTGCGCCGCCTTTACGAAGTGACCCAGCTGCGCGGGAGGCTCCACATCACCCTGCGCGATCTGCGCTCCGCGCTCGCCTACACCCTCACCTCGGGCCGCGACTGTGCAGAGATCCACCAGCTATACGCGGCCGGTTCCGGTCAGGAGATCCTGGACAGCTTCTACTTCTCCGCCCACCTCGGCGCCCCGGCCGCCGCCGATGGCAGTCCGCGCGAGCGGGACCGACTGCTGACCCTGCTGCGCGAGGCCGATGTGGCGGCGCTCCCGCAGCCGCAGCTCGACCGTCGTCTGGACTACGCCGGGCTCCTGGAAGACCGGGCGCTTGTCGCGGTCGACGGGCGTGGCGACCGTGATCGCGTACTGCTGCGCGGCGCGTTCGAGCAGCTCGGCCGGTCGGTCACCGAACGCGTCTCCCAGGCCGCGGCCCACCGCCACTACGTGGACGCGGCCCGCCGCCTGCTCTACTTCGAACTCCACGACGAGGATCGTGCGGAGCGGATGCTGCCGTACCCGTCGGTGCTGAACTTCATGGCGCTGTTGTCCAGCGCAACGCAGACGGGCACCAAGGATCGGGATCGGATCCTGCGGGCGCTCAACCGTGGTGAGGGACTCGTGGCACCCGAGCGGATCGGCGACGCCCTCGCGCTGAAGGTGCGCGACGTACCTGGCGGCACCATCCGTACCTTCCGCCGCTTTCCCGCAGAAGGGTTCCGGCTCGAACCAGGTAACGCGGCGGCCTCGCCGTACATCGAGTCGGAGCGCACCTCGCTGCGGCTGAGCTACCGGGATCCGGCCGGCAGCCAGGGCGGCACGGCCGAACTCGACATCCGGCTCGACCTGTTCGAGCTTCTCCAGAGGTTCGAGCGCGGCTACCGGCCGTCCGTGACCGACCTGCAAGGGCAGCAGCTCGCCCTCGCCGTGTTCAAGAACCGGCTGGCGGCCGTGCCATACCAGGAGATCCTGCTCACTACACACGGACACGACCTGCGACGGATCCACCGCACTGAGGACTCTGTCCTGCACATGGAAGAACTGACAGCACGGTCCGGCGACGACCACAGCGGGGCGGACGGCGACGGTCCGGCTGTCGTGGGCACTGCGGTCGGCATCGCACGGGACGCCGCGAGGGCGGAGGAGACGACATGGCGCTGAGCGGTTCCTTGGGGACGTTTCACCACCCCGGCATCAGTCGGCTCGACTACAAGACACTGGACATGGACCGTGTCCTGACCGGGCTGCTCGCGCGTCTGTGGCATCAGGGCATGCCCAGCAAGATCAACCGCTCCAACGAGCTCAAGGTCGACGTCTTCGTCAAGCTGTTCCTGGACCACCCGGAAGTCTTCGATGGCTTCGACCGGGAGACCACCACCCGGTGGGCCTCCACCCATCTCCTCGACATGGTCAGCCGGGGCAGGGCTACCGAGGCTGTGGCTGGCCCCAGGCCGCTGCACGGTCTCACGTACCGGTTCCGCAACAAGCGCAAGTCCCGCCCGTACGGGGCCGACGAGCAGCTGTACGAGATGCTCGCCACCGACGAGGGGGTCTTGGACCAGCTCCGCGAGTTCTTCTTCTCCGACGTCGACCGCGCCACTGCGGAGATCACTCCGGGGACGGACACCGACGTGGAGACCCAGGCGCTGCTCCACCTGGTGGAACAGGCGGGTGGACAGATGCGGGACCGGGCCGACACCACCCGGCCCCGCACCCCCTACCCCGCCCTGTGCGCCGAACCGGCCCGCCAGCTGTGCCGGGACGTACTGCGGCTGCTCTACCACCAGGACCACATGCCGCGGACCGTGCTCGTGGATTACCTGAAGATCCTCTTCGCCTTTCACCTGGCCCTTTACCATCTGCGGATGATGAAGCTGCTGCCCGCCGTGATCGAGGCCGGATCGGCGCCCGCCACATGCCGGACCGGGCATCAGGACACGCCTACGGCGGACCGCTGCCCGCACCGCGTCCGACTCTTCGTCGACGTCGAGGGTGTGCCCGGCACCCCGGCGGCTGCGCTCGCCGAGCGCAGCGCCAGCATTTGGTACGGGCGGATCACACGTTTCGTCCAGGCGACCTATCAGATCAAGAAGCTCGACGAGTTCTCCGAGGACCTCGTCAAGAGCCAGAAGCTGACCCCGCCCGTCGGCCGGAACTACTTCACCCCGGCCGAGGTCCTGCGGCGCCTCTCCACCCATCCCAAGGAACGCGAGGCGTTCTTCCTCCAGCGCGTCACCCGCGTACGGGACGAGGAGAAGGACCTTCCCTCGGAGCTGAAGCAGATTACCCAGCTCGGGCTCAACGCCTTCGACGAGTACATCGAGATGCTGATGCACTACAAGGGGAGCTACTACCGCAGCTACTTCATCGACTGCCTCGACTCGATGCTGCTCAAGCACCGGCCCGGTGCCCTGCTCGCCCAGCCTCGCGGCAGACGCGACAGCGCCGTCCGGCGATTCGTCCTGGACGCACGCCTGCTCGAAGTGCTTCTCCAGGTGTCGCTCCTGAGGGAGGGCGACGACGACACCGGCAATCTGCGCACCGCACCCATGCGTGTGGACGAGTTCCTCACTCTCCTGCGCGAGCGGTACGGACTCCACATCGACCAGCTGCCGGACGGTGACGGCTTCTCCGGCGCCCACCTGGACAACCAGGCCGCACTGCGGGCCAACGCGGCGGCCTTCCTCAACCGACTGCGCGAGATCGGCTACTACCAGGACATGTCGGATGCCTATCTGACGCAGACCATCACCCCCCGGTACACCATCGGGGCTGCGACGACGGGGGCGACGGCCTGATGAGCAGCACCAGTACCGGTCTTGCGGAGCCCACCGCGAAGGACTTCCGCGAAGCCCTCGAAGGCGTCCTCGTCCCGCGCCTCGCCAAGCTGGTCGGCGAGAGGGGAGCTGGGCACTGCATGCGGGTCACCGAGGTGGAGACCGAACTCGCGGTCTCGCTGGTCCGCCGGCTTCGGGGAGCACTCGGGCCAGCCGCCACGGTCTGCGTCCTGGGCACCGCCGAAGACCTCGCTCCCGAACAGCCGCACCACGACACCGTCGTCACCAGCACCAAACTGGTCGAACTCCGCAACCGCACCGAAGGTGACGGCGGGAATGGGAACAGCCTGCCCGGACCACTCCTCGTCTTCGTCCCTCCGGGCGCTCGGGTCAGCGCCGAGGACTCCTTCGGTATCGCGACCTTCGAGGAAGTACCCCTCAGCGACGCCTACGCGCAGCTGGCCGACCACCTTCTCGACCAAGTACCGGACCGGCTGCGGCCCGGCGTCGACGAGCTGCTCGCCGTACTCCGTGACCGGCCCGGACACGGGACGGGCGACCGGGCCGTCGCCCTGTACCTGCTGACGCTCCGGACCAACGACTACCGCGACCAGGTCGCGGGGGCCGCTGTCTACCATTTCGGCCTCGTACCCGACTTCGAGCTGTACGCCGACCCGTCGCTCGTCAAGGATCGGGCCGAGCGGAACCGCAAGCTGGTCGATAAACTCACCACCTCCAGCCGCTCGGAGCGCCAACGAGTCCTCGATCTGGGGCTGACCGACGCGGACTTCGCCGGCAAGCTCGCGGGATTCGCCACCCGCTGCGGCCTGGAGGACCCGGTGACATGGACCCGCCGTATCGTCGTCGACCGGGAGAACTGGACTCTCTCCTTTGGGAACTGGCGCGTCGACGAACGGCGCCGCGCCTCCGTCTCCATCGAGGTACGCGAACTCGGTCTGCCTGCCGCCGGAGACAACGCCGAGGAGCTACAGGCCCACCCGGCACTCGAAGCCATCGTGGGGCAGCCCTACCTGCTCGCCGGGGACAAGGGCGTTCGCGACCTCACACCCCGGTTCACCATCAAACCGTCCCCGCTCAAGGTGGAGGGTCTTGACCGCTTCCGCGTGGAGATCGTCTCGGAGAGCGGCGGGCCAATCGGTCGGATCGCCCACGTCGCCAAGGGGACGCGGGCCAAGCCCGATTACAAGGCGCCGCTGCGCCGCCTGAACAAGATTGACTGGCAGGAAGGGTGGCACTACGTCAGAATCACCCCGCTCGACGCCTCCGGTGACGCTCTCGATATCGCCCCTGGTGCGCACGGCCTGCCCGGGGGCGAGAGCGAACGATTCTACGTCGTCCCCGAGGGAGAGGTCGAGGAGCCACCGGAGCGTAGCGCCGGGCGCTACGACGGCATCACCCAAGCGCTGCGATCACTGCAGTTCGAGGCGCTGGCCGCCGGGGACGATCCGGCCCGTGTCACGCTGACGGACGTCCGTTGGAAGTCCACTTCGGCGCGCAGCCCCCTGCGCGTCCTCTACGCCCGCATCCACACGGCGGGAAGCGCAGAGATCCGGCTCTCCCCGCTGCTCGTGCAAATCCAGCAGGACCTACTCGCCCGCCCTCATGACACTTCCCTGCGCCGACTAGTACTGCGCCTCGACGGTATTAGCGGGGCCCCGGAGGGGAACGAGGAGGACCTGTCCCTCGCCCTGACCGGGCGGGCCGCCGAGGCTTACGACCGCTTTCTCGCGACACGCCACGCCTATTTCGCCGCCCTGTGCGGCCAGGCGGGAGACCCGGCCGATACCGAGCAGCTCCTGGTCAGCGAGGCTGTCGACTTTGAGGTGGTCCGGGACGAACTGGTCACCTACACCGAGGCGTACGCGGAACTGGTGGAAGCCCAGTCGCTTCAGGCCGAGCGGGCTGGTGACGGCACCCGGGGCGCCGCGCTGGTGGCGCTGGCCCGCATCCAGCAGACCGACTGCGCGGCTGTCACCCTTACGGACGGTCTCGGCGGGCGCGACACCGTCCTGCTCGTCTCCCCGACGCACCCCCTCCGCGCACTCTGGCTGGCGACCTGGTCGGCCTTGGGCAGGGACTGGGCCGCGCGCCTCACCGGCGAGGAAAAGCGACGGGTCATCGCCACCCGCGACTCCTTCCTCCAAGCCCTCTCGCCTTTGGGCTTCCCGTTCGCCGTCCCGCGCCAGGACGGCAGGCTCATGACGGCCGCTGACAACCTCACCCCGTACTGGGCTGCCTACCTGCCCAGCGAGACCGCCGATCCCCGTGGCCTGCTTGGCCGACTCACCACCGCGCTGCACCTCCCGGCCGTCGGGCCCCGCGCCGCAGGCGGATCCGGTGCGTTGTCCGGTACGGCGCTCGCCGACCGGATCGAGCGGTACGTACGTCTCCACCCGTACGTCCGCACCCTGGTCATGAACATCGTCAACGCCGGCCGGGCCGAGATCGTCACCGACGCCCTTCTCGAGCTGCAGCGCCGCACCCCCACCCGGGACCTCACCTACGACATTCGGCTGTGCGTGTCCGACCCGGAAGCCCCTGAGTCCGGTGCGGCGCTGGGTGAACTGATCAGCGCACAGAGTCAGTTCACCTCCACCGAGGCGGAGGCGTTCCTGCACGCCGCGGAAGGCACCCGGAGCGCGAAACTCGTCTACTCCGTTCGCTCGGTGGAGGAGTTCAGCGAACCCGGAGCCGAGTTCGACGCCCATCTGACCGTGCTCATCGACGCCTTTGGCGGGCAACAGCATGGTTCCGTCACACGCCACGACATAGCGCACGCCCCGGTCCACGGCCTGGTTCAGCCGACATCCTCCACGTACGAGGACAACGAGCAGCAGATCGTGTGGCGGACTATGCCACGCCACGGCGTCGCTCTGCCCGCCGAGGATGCGGAGGACCTTGCCACTCTCCTGGGCCGGCTACCCGGACTCCTCGCCGGCGCTGCGGCCAACGTCGCCACCGCGGGACAGGCGCCGCGCCATGTGCCGTGCACCGTCCTTTCCCTGGACAACACTGACCGGGCCCTGCTCTACCAGGCCCACGAGGTCGGCGACTGGGTCGTCACCATCGACAGGACCCTCGGCCTGGAGTACTTCGACCACGCCGGGCAACGTGACCGACCCGAGTACGTCATCGACTACGCGCCCCCGCTGGACAGCGGCCTCGGCCACCAGATCATGGTCAGTTCGAACTCGGTCGACGAACTGCGTGCCCTGCTCGGGCCGACTGCCCAGCAGCATGGCCTCGACGTCGAACAGCGCCACCTCAACACCTTCTTCGAGCAACTGCGCCTGCTCTCCGGCAACCTCGCCTTCAAGCTGGCCTCCACCGCCCCCACACAGCGCACCGAAGTACTCGGCCTCGCCCTGGCCCGCCTCTACCTGGACTACCAGGACGCCCTGAACAACCAGATCGTCGTCCCCCTGGACGCCCACCCCGAGCTGTACGCCGAAGTCCGCCGCCAGGCTCGGGAGCTGGGCGACGCCCTCACCTTCCAGCGCAGTGACCTCGCCCTGTTCCACCTAGACGCGCGAACCCGGACCATCACCTGCCGCCTCGTCGAGGTCAAGTGCTACACGGCGCTCGACGACATCGGCGCATACCAGCGCCTCAAAGCCAAGGTCACCCAGCAGCTCGGACGGAGCCAGACCGTGCTCACCGAATCCTTCGATCCGGGCCACACCTCCCCGGACCGGGTGGACCGGCCGGTCAAGAACCTGGCACTCGGCTCCCTGCTCCGCTTCTACCTGGAGCGGGCGGCACGCCACGGGACCATGGGGCACGCCCCCAGGAAGGCGGCCCACGCCCTGCTCGACAACCTTGATGACGGCTACGCCCTCCAATTCACCCGCAGCGGCCTGATCTTCGACCTCGCCCGCGAGGGAACCGACCGCGAACTCGACGACGAGGTGGAGTTCCATCGCATCGGTAGCGATCTGATCACCGAGCTGATCAATGCGATTCCCACTGTTCGGCCGGGTGTACCCGCGCCCATGGACCTAGCCGTTGAGGAGCAGGAGGAGGACAGAGCGGCCACCGCTCCCACCCTGGCACTGTCGCAGTTGGCTGTGCCACGGCTCTCCGATGCCGAATTCCGGGCACCTGACGTACAGGACGAGCGGGATGCCAAAGATGCTCAGGAGCAAGACCGCGGGCAGGCCGGTGGAGGCAAGGCAGTAACCATCCTCGACACGGACGAGGTCGCGAACGGCAACGAGACCACGCCACTCACCGCACCTGAGCGTGCGGGCCCTCAGGCAGATCCGGCCCAGTCCGTGGCACCTTTGACCGTGCCTGGTGCCGACGCGGAGGGGGCGGTCCCGACGTCTCCTTCTTCGGAAGGAACCTCATCGGCTGCTCCTCCTCCCGGCGGTACCGGAAATCCGCTACGGACGGGCACCATCGCTGAAGGTCAGGGCTTCCTCGAGTCGCCGACCATCGATGCCCAGCCCACCTCTGCCACACCGGGGTCGGCTTCACCAGGGGGCCTCCCCGAGATCTTCCTCGGCGTCACCCGCCCCTCCCTGCAACACGGTGTACTCGGTGAGGTAGCGGGCCGGAAAGTCGCGGTCGATCTCGACGAAACCCACACCATCAGCCTCTTTGGCGTACAAGGAGGCGGCAAGAGCTACACCCTGGGCAGCATCATCGAGATGGCCTCGCTGCCCGCTCCGCCGGTCAACGAACTTCCCCGCCCTCTCGCGACCGTGGTGTTCCACTACAGCCGCACCATGGACTACGCACCGGAGTTCACTTCCATGGAGCGCCCCAATGATGACCAAGCGCAGCTCCGGGTCCTGAAGGAGCGTTACGGAGCCGAACCCCAAGCGCTGTCGGACGTGCTGCTGCTTGCCCCCGCCGACCAGGTCGCCGACCGACGACGGGAATTTCTCGGTATCGACGTCCAGTCGCTCACCTTCTCCTCCGCCGAACTCCAGGCATCCCACTGGCGCTTCCTCATGGGAGCGGTTGGCAACCAGTCAACGTACATCCGGCAGCTGACTCGCATCATGAAGGCGAACCGCAACAACCTGAACCTCGGCGTCATCCGGCAGGGCGTGGCCGATTCCGGTATGCCCGACCACGTCAAGCAACTGGCCCAGGAGCGGCTCAATCTCGCCGAGGACTACATCGACGACAATGCCCGGCTCACCAGCCTCATCCGACCCGGCCGACTGATCATTGTTGACCTCCGCGACGAGTACATCGAGAAGGACGAAGCACTCGGTCTTTTTGTCGTCCTGATGCAGCTCTTCGCTGAGGCGCGCAGCGGGGACGAACACTTCAACAAGCTGGTCGTCTTCGACGAAGCGCACAAGTATATCGACAGCCCGGACCTGGTCGCCGGCCTAGTCGAGACCGTCCGCGAGATGCGTCACAAGGGAATGAGCATCTTGGTCGCCAGCCAGGACCCGCCCTCTGTACCGATCTCCCTAATCGAACTCTCTGACCACGTCATCCTGCACAAGTTCACCTCGCCGGCCTGGTTGAAGCACCTCCAAAAGGCGAACAGCGCCTTCGCCAGTCTGCGCTCTGAGCAGATGGCGCAGCTTCAGCCCGGCGAGGCGTATGTGTGGGCGAGTAAGGCCACTGACCCGGCGTTCACTCACGGAGCCGTCCGCATGCGATGCCGTCCTCGGGTGACCCGGCATGGCGGAGGGACGAAGACGGCAACAGGCGGACAATAAGCTGTCAGCACGTTGTCCAGAATCGGATCAGCCGGCCCGCGCGAAGAAGTCCGCCGCGGAGGCGGAGAACGAGAAGTTGCGGCATCAGGTGGAGCGGCTGGAGGGCGGTCTGCCACGGAGCAAGGCCGCCCTCCAGGTGATGGCAACAGCTTCGCGCTCTTGGGAATGATCTCTGAGAGAGTGGCTGAAGCCTGCTGTCGGCGCTGTCGTGGGCAGTGCGTTCACCGGCCTTGGATGCCACGTCCGCGGAGTGGTTCGACGCGTACATCGCGTACTACAAACATGAGTACCGGCACTCGGACATCGGCTGGCACACCCTCATAGGCGCCGACCCGTGCCGACAACACTCTCCAGTGGGTTCTTTTAATGGGACATCCGCCCACCTGGCGAATCGTCAACCGAACGCTGGCCACAGCGCGGCTCCCGTAGAGCATGCCGTCGCATGCCTGCAGGCAAGGCGAACTTCGGCGAGCCTCGGTGCAGCCCGAATTCAACGTACCAATCGAGCAGGCGCTTAGAAGGCGCCTGCTCTGTTCATTCATCCAGGGTGCCATTGCGTCCCGGTTTAGTGACTTTTGTGCAGCGAACGCTACTTTCAGGAGTAGTTCGCCGACGGCAGAGTATTGAGTCGGAAACGGACTGGATTAGTTCGGCCGCTTCAAGTGAACCTAGGTGTAGGCGGGTTAGCCGCGGGCGCGTGTAGTCGGCGTGGAGCGACGGAAAATCCCGCACGGGTTGATGGACAGACCCTGCCTTTGTGGCACGGGATCCCCGGTTACCGAAACCGGGGATCGTGTGGACGATTGTTGTTGTCGAGCGATCCGCGTGCGACAGATTCCCTATTTCCGCAAGGAGTGCACTGCTGTGCTGGTCGATGCATTGGATGAGGAATGAATACTTTCCGAGAGGCAAGTTCTCTCGCTATTGGATTGGATACGCCAGCAGGCGGGCGGCAGTCGCTCGGTGTACCCCTTCCTGGTCGCCCTAGCCGAGGGGGCACTCCGTCCGAGTGAAGCGCGATCCCTGCGTGTTCGCAATGTTGTCCTTCGTTCGGGTGGTTCTGGTGAGCTGACGGCTGGCTATCGAGGGCGGGCTCGAGTGGTTCCGCTGCGACCGGGGTTCGCCATGTTCCTGCGCGGGTGGATCAACGATGCCGGTCTCCAGAAGGATGATCTGTTGTTCCCCGGCGCGCGTGGTGGGCGGCTATCGGTAGATGCGTACATGGGGCTGTGGGAGCAGGCGCAAGAGGCCGTGCAGCCACATGACGAGCTGCTGGCCTGGCGGTTGAGGGAGTCCGTCGACATCCTGCGGGAGTCTTCCCTGGTGCGATGGCTGAGGATGGGCGTCGATGTCGCCACGGTGGCCGAGCTCGCTGGAGTGGCCCCGGCCTGGCTGGCGCTTCGCTACCCGTACTGCTTCCGTCTTGAAGTGACAGAGATCGACTGGGAGCGCCTTGCTCAGGCGACTCGCCTGTCAGAGCTGACTGACTGATGAACCGGGCGGCGCTTCGCCAGATCAGCGGAGCGCCGCCGTCCGAGACCCATTTCCCACGCCCTCCGGTTCGCCGCCGAGAGAGTTTCTGCCTGGCTCCTGTGCGCAGGAACCTTGCCGTCCCGCGACGTGCTACGCCCCGCTCTGACCGGGCTTGCGGTCTTCGCCAGGGACTGGCCTGGCTTGCCGGCCGGCTCGCCGCCGCACCCCACTACGCCCCCGCCAAGGACTCACCCATGCCTGCACGCCTGTTGTCCAGCCCTGCCGTCGCCGCCGCCTTGGACGTCGACCGCCGCACCATCTACCGCTTCATCGCCGCAGGCGACCTTCCAGTCGTCGATCTGCGCACCGGCACGGGCCGCTCGCGAATCCACGTCCCCGATACCGGCCTCGACGAGTTCATCTCCAGCCGTGCCGTCGCCGCACCGAGACCGCGCCGCTGACCCCGGCCCGCGAGGGGCCTTCCGTACTGACATGAGGAGTTGGGCTGTATCTACGCAAGTTGAAGACCGGCAACTGGCAGGCGACGGTTCGCAACCGGCTCGGTGACCGGTTCAGCGAATCGTTTCCCCTCAAGACGCAGGCGCGTGCCTGGGGACTGGAGATGGAGACCCAGTTCGCCCGTGGGGGACTGCGTGACCCACGGGTTGGCGAAACGTCCTTCCGCGACTGGCACGACCGGTGGTGGGACGCCCGCGTCGTCGAGCCCCACACGCTGCAGGGAGACGGGTCGAGCATCAAGAACCACGTCATGCCCTACTGGGCCGACTGGGAGATGCGGGCCATCGCCCGCATGGGTGTGCAGAGTTGGATCCGCTCCCTGATTGACAAGGGCGCTGGGGCCGCGGCCATCAAGCGGGCCTACAATCTGACGCCCTCCATCATGCGCGCGGCCGTCGACGACGACGTCATCGCGGTGAGCCCCTGCCGCAGCATCGACCTGCCCCAGATCGCAGTCAAGCCGCCGCAGTGGTTCACGCTCGACCAGGCGCAGAGCGTGCTGGACGAGCTCCCGACCGTGTGGCGGACAATGTGCCTGCTTGGCTTCTACACCGGGCTGCGATGGGGCGAGCTCTCCGGGCTGCACCGCCACCGCATCGACCAGCGCCGCTCCCGCCTGTTCGTCGTCGAGGTCAACACCAAGAGCGGTATCAAGGAGTACCCCAAGAGCTCCAAGAGCCGCCGCGAGGTACCGCTCCCGCCACACGTTCTGGAGGCCCTGGAGCGCCACATCCACCGACTCGACCGTGACGCGGTGGTATTCACCACCCTCACCAAGGGCCGGGCCGGCCGCCTCCTCAACGATGGCAACTGGCGACGGCAGACATGGTGGCCGACCGCCGACAGCGTCTACTACTTCGACGATGACGGCGAGCAGCAGCTCGTCCCGCACTACCCGCCGCACTCCATGCGCCACACCTGCGCCTCATGGCTCGTACAGAAGGGCGTCTCCCTCTACGGGGTCCAACACCTCCTCGGCCACGAGAGCTTCCAGAACACCCAGCGCTACGCCCATCTCCAGCCAGACGCCCACAAGGCCGTGCTCGGCGTCTGGGAACGCATGGAGTCCCCGCTCACCATCGCTGCATGAGTGCCCTTCGCCCCGTCCACTGTGGACGGGGCGAAGGCGTGTGCGGGTGCACGGGTGATCGGCCGGGATGGCACCGCCGCATGAGGCTCCCCGAGAGTTCCGTTGTCGACGGGACCGTTCGACGCTTGTGTCAAGCGGCTAGCATTCGACCGCTGGGATGCGGGATCGTTGCTTCCTGATGATCGACGACTCTGTGGTTGCTGACGGCGGTGAGCCGACGAAGCTTGCGCAGCCTCGGTCGCCCTATAGCGAGCGTCCCGTCGCGCGTGCCCGGCGGGCGAAGGCGCAGGAACTGATCGAGCGGCTCGTCGCGGAGGGGCGCGTGCGGATCGCTGAGCCGGATCACGACGAGGTCGCGGAGTGGCGGCGCGTCGTCAATTACGCGAAGCGCCACGGCATGGAGTCGGCGGGCCGACGTATCGAGAAGGTCCCTTACGGTGGGCCGGGACTGGAGCTGTTCCTTGCTGACGGCCCGCATCCCAACGCGCGGAGCCAGCGGTCGAAGGCAGCCGGGGAACCAATACCAGTCCCCGCACGTCTGGGAAATCTGCATCCGGCGGTGGCGAAGCTCAAAGACGAAGAGAGTCGGCTGGCGATGCCGCCTGCGTTGCGCCGCAGGGCGCTTCTGCTGCTGCAGGGGCTCGCGGCTGAGGCAGTACGCCGAGGGTACGAGGTGCGGAAGGCGAGGTCCGCCTTTCACCCGCGCGAGGGCGGAGTGGACGTCACTGTCGACGGCTTCGCGTACACCGTTTCTGCTAGGCAGGAGTTCCCAGAGTCCACGATTCCGGAGCGCTCTGCCCGTCTCGTCTTGGAGCTCGCCCATGGTCTCGGAGACAGGCCCGGTCGCTGGCGGGATCGGAAGAGCCGGACACTTGAAGGAGCCCTCGGTGTGATCCTCGGGGAGATTGAAACGCGAGCCGCCGAGGACACTCAGCATCGACAGGATGAACAGCAGGCCAAGGCAGATCGTGAGGTTCGCTGGGAGGCGGCCTTGGCTGTGGCGAAGCAACAAGCTGTTCGCGAACAGCTTGCCCATGCGCTGAGTGAAGAGGCCAGAGGGTGGCAGGAAGCAGCCGCCCTCAGCGCC
Organism: Streptomyces sp. NPDC057702; assembly: GCF_042799315.1. Taxonomy (NCBI): domain Bacteria; kingdom Bacillati; phylum Actinomycetota; class Actinomycetes; order Kitasatosporales; family Streptomycetaceae; genus Streptomyces; species Streptomyces sp. NPDC057702. The sequence continues at coordinate 192,711 of NZ_JBHVJC010000006.1, forward strand.
TACTGCATGGCGTTGGAACGTCGTATCCAAGAACTGGATGGCACCGCGGACGAGTCGGCACTGGACTCAGCCCGACGCTGGCTGGAGTGGGCAAGGGCATATGTAAAGTCGGTAGACCCTCTGAGTGAACTTCCCGGCATGCCCCGCACACGTGAACCCACATCGGAGGAGCTCGAACCACACCTCAAGGGATGGAGCCCCCACGGACCGGAACGGCGTGGCCGAGGGTGATGTGAGCCTGTTCGGCTGCGCCTACGTGTGGCGCGACAGCCACCGAAACAGGAACGAGTTCCGCAGGGTGTGCAACTGCCGACGACTGGTCGGCAGACCTGGTCCAAGCGGCTACGTGAGGAAGCTGCTCCGGACTGTCGTGACGCTCATTTGACGCTCACAGCACCCGAAGGTTCACTTGGCAGGTCGAAAATTGGTGCCTGACCTGCAGGTATGCCTCGTCCCTCATGATCTGATGTGTTCCCGATGACCCACCACGTGGAGTGCGTGGCGATCCTTGAACCGGTGAAGAAGGACGCCTGATCCGAGTTCGCGTGAGGTGCGCGCGGGGTGGGGGGTGCGCGGTGCCCGGCGGCGTGCGGAGGCGTGACTGGTGCGCGGCTGACGCCTTGTCGCTGACCTCGCGTCAGATTGGTGTGGGCCGTTCCCGTTCCCCGGTGGCCCGGGAGCGAGGGGCGGTCGGGCCGTAGAGTTGGGCGCCCCTGCTCGTGACGAGGCGCGGGCCGGTCGCTTGGCCTCGGGCCGGGCCGGTGGGGGAAATACCGTGGGAGATCGAGAGGTTCCCTTCACCCGGGGGCTGCGATTTCGCTATGGATCACTTACGTCGCGTCAAGGGCGCGCTGGCCGTTGCCACCGCCACGGCCGTCTGCCACGTCGTCATGTCGTACGGCTACGGGAAGGCCCGCGCGTCCGAGCAGCGGAACCCGGACGCCGTACTGGGCGGGGCGGCCGAGCACCTTCTGACCACCTTCACCTGCTGGGCCCTGATGCCCCTTCTGCTGGGGGTGGGCATGCGCCTGATGGGGGAGCGGGGCAACCGTCTCCTGGTCATCACGGGCGGCCTCATCTGGCTGCCGCTGTCGGGTTACTTCGTCGACGAGATGGACGTCGAGGGGGGCCACCTCCCCGTCGCCGTCCTCGTCCCGTACGTCGCCCTCGGCGCGTTGCTGGCCGGGAACAGGCCGCGCGACGGCGGGAGGTGAACTGCGGTGCGGTGTCCGTGCCCGGGGCGGTCGCGGGCGGCCAGTCGTCGCCGGTGGCCCTCGCCTGCGCGCCGCGCCGCCCGGCGGGTTACCGGTGTTCCGGTGGTCGCGGTGGGGCGGCGGAGGTGGCGGCGAGCAGATGCCGGTCGAGGGTGTCCAGGGTGGCCTGGAACGCCTCGTCCGCGCCGTGCTGGGCCAGTGAGCCGGGCAGGACGAGGGGGCGGCCGGTGGAGCGGTGGGCGCGGATGACCCACCAGCGCACGGCACCGCGACCGGAGCGTTCCCGCGCCTCGAAGCGGGTGACCTGGTGCCACGGGATGGTCCGCCGGCTCACCGCCGTCCGGAAGCGCACACCCCCGGCAGTGAGCACGGTCGCGCCGTACGCGCGGTTCAGCGTGTAGAAGGCGGTCGGCAGCCAGATCCCGGCGAGTACGACGGTGGCGACCAGGCCGCTGTCGGGCCCGGTCGCGTACGCACGCGGCAGTACGTACCACGCGAAGAGCCCGAGCAGGAGCGTCGTCACCGCCAGACCGAGAAGCAGCGACCGCCGCTGGTCCCGGGGGAGGGAGATACGTGCTGTTTCCACTGGTTCATGATAGTTCGCTCCCGTGGGGTGCGGGACTCCGGTCGGGGGCGGGCGGGGAGTGTGGGGGGCGTGCGGAAGCATGCGGGCATGACGGCTCGGCGGGACGTCCGGCGTGGCTCCGGTGGTTCCGGCGGGTCGGCCGGCTGCGGCGTTCCGAGCCGCCGTGGTCCGTTCCGTCGCGTCGCGGGCACGGCTCGGGTGTGCTCCGCGACGCTCTGCCGGCGTCCCGGCCGGCCGGCTTCCGGTCGCCTCTGACCGCTCCTCGGACCCGCCGTGACCTGCGTCAACGCTCAGCTCCCGAGCGGCGGTCGGCGCCCGGCATCCCGCGCGCCGACGGTTCCGCGCGCCCCGAGGCCAGGAGCGAAGCGGAGTCGCCGAGGTGCCCCTGCCGTACGACCGTGCCCCGTCGTAGGGTCGGCCTGGCGATGCCTTCCACGCCGCCGGAACGGGCCGGCGGGACAAGCGGTACAGAGCGGCACAAGGCTTGAAGGGGAGCGGTATATCGCATCATCCTTGGCGCCATGAGTCTCACCGCTACCCCGCGTGACGCGCACGCCTTCGGTGGTCACGCCCATGACTGGGCCCTGGTCGACGTCGAGACCTCGGGGCTGGTGGCCCGGCGTGACCGGGTGCTGTCCGTCGCGGTGATCACGGTGGGGCCCGACGGCGAACCGACCGACGAGTACTCCACGTTGCTCGACCCCGGATGCGACCCGGGCCCGGTGGAGGTGCACGGGCTGACCGCCGAGCGACTGCGGGGCGCGCCGACCTTCGAGCAGGTCGCCGGGCGGATCGGGGCGATGCTTCAGGGCCGGGTCATGGTCGCTCACCACGCCCAGTTCGACTACGACTTCCTGGCTCACGAGTTCGCGCGTGCCCGCACGTACCTGCCGGTCTCCCAGCGGTTGTGCACCCTGGCCCTGAACCGCCAAGTGGACCCGCCGACGGATGACATGAAGCTCGGCAGCCTCGCCGCGCACTACGGCGTACCGCGACGACGGGCCCACGACGCGCTGGACGACACCCGCGTACTGGCCGGCGTCCTGCGTGCCTCGCTGCGCGAGGCGGCGCGGCTCGACCTGCCGTTGCCGCTGGTGAAGTGCCCTCCGCGAGCCCAGTCGCAGTTCACGCCGCGGCCCCCCAAGACGCCGTGCGCCTACCGCAACCCGGGCCGCTGGACGCCCGGCGGGCCCCTCCGACAGGGTATGAAGATAGCGATCACCGGCGAGACCACCCACGCCCGGGCCGAGTTGGTCACCCGGGCGGTCGCCGCCGGGCTGAACATGGTCACCTCCGTCAGCCGCCACACCAGCGCCCTGGTCAGCAACGAGTCGGCCACGCGCTCCACGAAGGCGCGGCGGGCGGTGGCCGAGGGGGTGCCGGTCGTCGACGAGGCCACGTTCGTACGGTTGTTGGCCGACGTCCAGGCCGGTGTGGCGCACGAGGCGCAGGCCGGGCCGGTGGTCACGGTGGCGACCACACCGGCCGCCGCGACCTCGGCCCCGGTCGCGCCCCCGCGCACGTCCCCCGCCCGCCCGCCGACACCGGTGCCCGCCTCGGCCCCGAGCGTCGCCAGCGCGCCCACCCGCCCCGCGCCCACCTCCACCCCACCCGTCGGCCCGGTCCCGGTCGCGGCCCCGGCCTCGCGCCGGCCGGGTCGGGCGGCGGGCCGCTCGGACGGCATGCTGGCGGGACGTCGGGTGCTGGTGCTCGGCGGGGTGCACGCCACGGCCGTGGCGGCGCGTACCCGGGTGGTCGAACTCGGCGGGTCGGCGGCGATCAACCTCTCGGCCAGCGTCACCGACGTCGTTCTGTTGCCCGGCGGTGAGACCGATCGTCGTATGAAGCGCGTCACGGCCATCGAACTGCCCGTGCACGACGCCCACTGGCTCGCCTCGCCGACCACCACCGACCGGCCCGTGCCCCCGGCGCGATCCGGCGAGCCCCTGGTGATGCCACGGGGCGGGGTCTTCGACCTGCCCGCCGTGGCCGCCGACGCGCCCGCATGGCATGTCACCGTGAGCTGGGCACCGCCCGGGGACGCTGAGATCGACGTCGTCGCCTTCCTCCTGGACGAGGACGAGCAGGTCACCCGCGACGAGGACTTCGTCTTCTACGGAGCGCCAGAGAGCCCCGCTGGTACCGTACGGCTGCTCACCGACGGCCCCTCCGAACAGACCGTCGCACTCGACCTCGCCGCCCTGTCCGTCGCGACCCGCAGAGTCGTCGTCGCGGCGGCCATCGATGGTGACGCCACCTTCGGCACCGTCGGCGCCATCCAACTCGGCGCGACCCTCGGCCCCAGTGCCGCGCCCCTCACCCGCGCCACCCTGGACGCGGCGACCACCGAGCGCACCATGCTCCTGGCGGAGATCTACCGCAGAGGCCCGGCATGGCGCCTGCGGGCCGTCGGCCAGGGATACGACCACGGTCTGGACATCCTGGCTCGCGACTACGGGGTGAACATCGCCGACTGACGGCCTTCGCGTCGGCTGAGAGCTGGGCGACGGGACCCGGCGGCGGGGGGCGCGAAGTCCGCGACGCCGCCGCGCCGCGCGGGGGCGTCCTCGCGCGTGCGCCGCGTGGCCCCGTGCTGGTGCGCGCGCCGGCCGCCCGGCTCGCAGCGGGCCGGGCTGCCACCCGTCGGCCGCCGCACCCCGGCGCCCGACGGCGCCCGGCCCCGGTCGCGGCCCGCGCCCGCGCCTCGGCGTCGTGGCCCGCCGCCTTCGGCCACCGCCCCGGGGGGCGTTACCCGCTCACGCGGCCCAGCCAGAGCACGTCCCGGGCCCGGGTCATCGCGACGAAGAGCTGGCTTCGCCGCAACTCCGCGCGCTCCCGGGAGGCTTCGGACACCGTGGGCCCGCCGGCCGGTGGATCGTTCGGCGCGCGGGTGTCGTACCGGGGCAAGTAGACGCGCTTGAACTCCAGGCCCTTGGCCCTGCGGTAGGTGCCCAGCTTGACCGCGTCGACGGGGCGGCCGTCGTAGCGGTCCAGCGGGCAGACCGGTATGCCGGCCTGGGTCAGGAGTGCGCGGTAGTGGTCGATGGCGTGCCGGGAGGGGCACAGGACGGCGACATCGGCGTGCCCGCCGGCGGGCAGCGCGCGCAGGGCGGCCAGCAGCGCTTGGTCGTGGGCGGCCACGGTCGGCTCCACGATCCGCAGCACCTGGCCGTCGTGGTAGGTGAGGTCGACATCGCGGCGGCCGGGCGTACGCACCCCGTCGATGTCCTCGAACGCGTCGTCGGCCACCACCTGGAGCGCGGCGGTCAGGATCTGCTCGCTGTTGCGGTAGTTGGTGCGGAGCACCTGTCCACGGTCGCCACGGATGTCGATGCCCGCGTCGGTGAGACGGAACCCGCCCGGGTAGACGGCCTGTTGACCGTCGCCGACCAGCAGCAGCCCGTTGGGTACGTCGCCCACGACGGCGTGCAGCAGCCGCACCCCGACCAGCGACAGGTCCTGTACCTCGTCCGCGATCACGCCCGCGTAGCGGGGCCGGTCCGTCGCTCGCGTCGCCTCGGCCAGCGCGAGCGAGAGGACGTCGTTGAAGTCGTGCACCCCACGCTCGACGCGCAGCGCCTCGTACGCCTCGTACAACGCCCACACGGCCTCCCGGTGCGGCCGGCGCAGGCTCGTCCGGCGCCGACGGCGGGGCACCGTGGCGTACTCCTCGAACGTGGTCAGGCCACGGCCCTTGATGACGTAACCGATCTCCTCCTCCCAGTAGCCCGGCGCCGGATCGATCTCGGCCAGGCGGCTGTCGCGCCCCACGCGCTTCCAGGCCAGGCTGAAGGCGGTCGCGGCCTTCTCCCCGTGCAGTCGCACCGGTACGCCGCGCTCGCGCAGGAACTCCCGCGCCCAGGAGTGCAGGCTGCGAAAGTCCACCCGGTCCGCGACCGCGGGCGACATGGTCGCGAGGAACGTGCCCTGCACCCGGGGCAGGTTGTTGGCGTAGGTGACGTAGAGGAGGCGGCCGGTCGTGCGGCGCGCGAGGTACGCCGCGCGGTGGAGCCCGACCACCGTCTTGCCGGTGCCCGCCGCTCCGCTGATCCGCGCGGGGCCCGACCAGTCGCGGCGTACCAGCGCGAGCTGGGAGGGGTCCAGGAAGGACATCCACTGTTCGATCGGCGCTCGCAACGCCTCCTCACGTGCCGCGTCCCGCAGCCCCGCCAGGTCGAACAGGCCCTCCGGAGCCTTTGGCCGGGGCCGCGACCGGGGCGTTCGCGCCGGCGGGTCGGCGGTCGCCGACACGTAGCCGGGGAAGGCGCGTTCCAGGTCGTCGGCGATCGCGCGCACCGACCGGGCGCCCAGCCGCCCGCGCTCCGACAGCAACGCCGGGCCGACCTCCCGGCCGCCGAGCAGCCGGACCCGGCCCGCCGCGCTGTCGAGGCGATGGGCCGCGAAGACCATGAGGGGGTGGACCGCCACCGGTGAGAGTCCGAGCCCGGCCACGGCGCGCTCGGCGGACCTGGTCGCCGCCAGCAGGCTCGCCACCGCGTCGGGGCCCACCCCGCCGGGCCCGGGTCGGCCGCCGCCGGTGGTTCGGCCGGCGGGAGCCGGTCGGGGTGCGGCGCGCCGCCCGGCGGCGGACGAGGTGTCCGTGGGGCGCGGTGCCTCGCCGGCGCGCAGGGTGCCGTCCACGACCGTGGGGACGGCCGGCCAGTCCTTGACGTCGATCACGAACATTCCACCGGGACCGACGAGCATCACGTCCGCCCGCGCGTCGCTCGTGAGGGGCCACCGGCGCTCGACGAGCAGCCGCCAACCACGCGTGGTCAGCACCAAAAACTGTGCCAGCACCCCGCGTTCGGCCTCGCTGGCCCCGCTCCAACGCTGTGCCTGTCGCCAGGCGCTCTGCCACTGCTCGCGCAGCATCCGCTCCTGTCGCCGCGCCTCCCGCGCCCGCCGCGACCCGCCCCCGTCCGCCGCCATACCAGCCCCCTCGTCCGCGGAGTGGCGATGATAGGCCGACCACCCGCACGCGCGGCAGGGCGCATGACGGCCGCGCCGGAGCGGTGTACCGGCCGTGCCGGGACGGCGCGGTCCCGTGCGTGGCTGGCCCGGGGCGGTGGGGGAGGCCAAGCCGCACGTCCGTGCCGGCGCGTGGGGGCGTGTGCCGGGTCGGGGACGTGGGGCGGTCTGCGGGCGTACGCCGGCCCGTGTCGTGTTCGCCCCTACGTCAGGCTGCCCTTCGGCGGGGACGGGGCGGTGGGGGCGAAAGGGGTGAAGTGCGCGGGTGGGTGGTCGATGGGCAGGTGAGGGCGCCAGGCCGTGAGGATCTGGGCGCTGCAGACGAACAGGCCGTCGGGGAGCTGGTCGAGAGGGTGCCAGGCCCAGTCGCCGATGCTCTCGTTCGGCTGGGTGGCCGGGCGGCCCCGCCAGGTGGGGACGAAGGCGGCGACGGTGAGGCGTGGGACGCCCCCGACGTGGTCGAGAAGGCCGCCCAGGAGCCGGACGTCGCCGGGGCGGGCGACCAGACCGGTCTCCTCGCCGAGCTCGCGGACCACCGCGGCCTCGAAGGACTCGCCGGCCTCGACACTGCCACCGGGCAGTTCGAGGGTGCCGCGACGGTGGCGGCCCAGCAAGAGGCCCCGCTCTCCGAGGAGGATCGCCCCGACCCCGACGGCCGCGTGCGCCACCGGCGGCCGGGCGCCGCGCGGGCGGCTGGAGATCCGGGCCGGCCGGTCGGTCAGCCGGCGGGCGCGGATGAGCTGCTGGACGGCCGGTGTGCTCCGGCTCGGGTCGGTCAGCAGGTCGATGGCCTCGACGCGGAAGCCGTACTCGGTCAGCAGGTCCTCCCACAGCTGCGGTGCCAGGACCCACACACGGGTCGGCAGCGGCGGTTCGCCGGCCAGCGGGAGCGTCCGCGCGCGGGGCGCCACCGCCGTGGACGGGCTGAGCCCGTCCGGGTCGGTGTGCGGGAGCGAGAGGACCAGCGGCGCTCCGGGGCGCAGGCCACCGCGCAGGGCTGGCAGCGCGCGGTGCGGGTCGACGTAGGCCAGGGTGTCGATGGCGTACGCGGCGTCGAACGCTTCGGCCCCGGCGAGGTACGCGGCCACGTCCTGGTGCGCGAACTCCACGCCCCGTACGCCCGCGTGGCCGGTGGTGGCACGCTGGTGCTGAGTCGGGGACAGCTCGACGCCGGTCACGCGCGCTCGGTGGGCCCGCGCGAGGTGGACGGCGTGGTGTCCGGCTCCGGAGCCGATGTCCAGGACACGGCGGCCGGCGAGGTCGCCGAGGACCTCGGCGCCCGGGCCGACGCCCTCCCAGGGCGCCCAGCACAGGCGGTCGGGAACGGCTGGGGGGTGGGAGCGGGCCAGTTGACGCTGCCCGTAGACCCGCCACGCGTCGGCGTTGACGTCCTCGGGCGGACGCGCGGGCTCGTCGTGTCCTTCGGGGTGGTCGGAATCCCCTGCGTCCTGGGTGGTGAGCATGTGCGAAGGCGTGCCTTTCTCGGCTGCGGACGTGCGGACGTGCGGACGTGCGGGCGGCGGGACGGCGGAGCCGCGCCCACGGGCTCGGGGCGGGGTGGTCAGGGCCGGCGCGGGGAGAGCCGGCCGTGGCCGCTGTCGTCGGTGAGCCGGGTCGCGGTGGCGGGAACGAGCGGCCAGTCGACCGTGACGCGGGTGTGCCGCTTGACGAAGACGTGCGGCTGGTCGGGCACGGGGCCGCTGTCGGCCCGTGGACGGACGGTCAGGCGCGGGTAGCGGGCGGCGCGGTGGTCGCGCTGCCAGCACCGCACCTGGTCGGCCAGCTCCGTAGAGGCCAACCGGCCGCGCGGGCCGTAGCCGTGGATCACGAACTCGTACCGGCCGCGCCCGTCGTCCCCGTCGCCGACGCGCTCGGTGGCCAGCCGCGCCAGGCAGGCACCGCGCACGATCGCGGCGCCCGGCCAGTGCGGGGGCGGTGGGTCCAGGACCGCGTGGGCGCCGTCGGGGTCGACGGTGAGTCGGCAGAAGCCGGGCAGCGCGCCGGCCAGGTAGAGGGCGAGGCCGTCGAAGGGCTCCCGGCCGCCGACGGTGACGTTCGTACGGGTCACGGACGGCGCGCGGGTGAGCGCGGGGGCCAGCTGGTCGACGGGTAGCGCGGTGCCGTCCTCCCAGGACAGGTGGACGCCGGTGCCGGGGACGGTACGCCGGTGGGAGTCCCAGGCACCGTCGCCCCGCATGGCGACGAAACCGCAGACGACGAGCGGCCCGTCGCTGTACAGCGCCCCGTCGCGCCGGGTGAAGCCGATGGCCCAGGTGTACTGGTGCAGCCGCAGCGGGGCGACCAGACGTCCGCCCTCGGCGAGGGCGCCGATCCAGGGCAGGTCCCAGGTGCCGACGGTGACCAGGACGGCGTCGAAGCCGCCGCCCGGTACGAGGTCGGCGGGCAGGTGCTCGGCGTCCGCGGTGACCACGTGGACGTGGCCGTATCCGGTGCGGGCCAGGAAGCGGGTGGCGCGGTCGGTGACGACCGGGTCGATGTCGAGGGTGGTGACGGCACCGGTGGGGCCGACGATCTCGGCGATGAGCGCGGCGTGGTAGCCACCGGAGCCGATCTCCAGGACGCGGTGGCCGGGCCGTAGGCGGGCGGCTTCGAGCATGTCGGCCTGGAGCCAGGGCGCGGACAGCGAGCTGGTGACGCGTCCGTCGTCGTCGTGCCGGGTGGCGACGATGTCGTCGGCGTAGGCCGCGTGGACGGGCACCTCGGGGGCGAAGGCGTGCCGGGGCACGGTGCGCAGGGCCGCCTCGACCGCCGCGGTGCGCAGGTGTCCCGACGCGGCGAGCCGGTCGACCAGTTGGTGCCGTAAGGCGCCGGCCTCGTCGGGGGTGGTGGTGCGGGGTGTGCTCACGGTGGGCCTTTCGGGCGGGCGGGTCACACGGAGTCCGGGACGGTGGGGGTGGCGGGTGCGGGGACGGTGACGGTGGGGGCGTACTGGGCGGCCTGCGCGGCGAACATGGCGGCGTACCGGCCACGGGCGGCGACGAGTTCGTCGTGGGTGCCGTCCTCGACCAGGCGTCCCGCGTGGAGGACGTAGATGCGGTCGGCGTGCCGGACGCCGGACATGCGGTGGGTGACCAGGACGACGGCCCGGTTCGGCGCGGCGAGGCGGCGGATGCGGTCGAAGGCCGCGATCTCGGCCTCGGGGTCGAGCGCGGAGGTGGGCTCGTCGACGATGAGGACGCCGTCCGCCCGCGAGGTCACGCTGCGCCAGTGGGTGCGGGCCAGGCCCACCTTCTGCCATTCGCCGCCGGACAGTTCGGTGGCGCCGCGAAAGACCCGGGCCAACAGGCTGCGGAGCCCGGCGGGGAGTTTGGCGATGACCGGGCCGGCCCCGGCGTACGCGACCGAGGGCTCCAGGTCCCGGTCCGTGGCGGCCCGCGCGGGCCGGCCCAGGCGGATGTTCATGGCGGCCGTCACGGGCCAGCGCTGGAAGTCCTGGGTGAGCAGGGAGACCCGCTCGAAGACCTGCTCGCGGTCCAGGTCGGTGAGGTCGGCCTCGCCCCAGCGCAGGGTGCCGGCCTGGGGCAGCAGCAGGCCCGACAGGATCTTCATCAGCGTGCTCTTGCCGGAGCCGTTCTCGCCCACCACGGCGGTGACCGACCCCATCGGCAGCGTCAACGACACCTGCTCCAGGGCCGCCGTGTCACGGTCGGGGTAGCGGTAGGTGACGCGGTCCAGGGCGATCTCCGTGACCCGCTCGGGAACCCGGTCGCCACCCGGGGGGATGACGCGCTCCCTGGCCTGGTCGAGGAAGCGGCCGTGGTCGCGGACGTAGAGGGACTCCTCGTGCAACTGGTTGACGTTCATCACCAGCGCGCCCAGGCTCGCCGACCCGGTCCGCACCGCGATCACGGCCGTACCGGCGACCGCCAGGCTCATGTGGCCGGCCAGGATCAGCCAGAACATGGCCCCGTACGTCGCGGCCATCGCCAGGCCCGACAGCGCGGAGGCGACCCACTCGGTGAGGGCCTTGCTGGCGGCGAGGCGCTCCTGCTCGGCCTCGGCGCTCTCGGCCATGCGCTCGTAGCGGCTGAGCAGGAAGGCGCCGACGGCGTGCAGCCGGACCTCCTGGGCGGCGGTGCGGTCGGTGAGCAGGTTGCCGATCAGCCGGCCGGCCCGCACGTGCTCGATCCAGGACATCACCGACACGTACCGTTCCTGGGCCACGCGCATGGCGCCCCAGCCGCGCGGGGCGGCGATGAGGATCAGCATGGGCAGCAGGACGGGGTGCAGCACGGCGAGCACGCCGGCGGTGGTGACCAGGGAGATGACGCCGTTCAGGGCGGCCACACAGGCACCGATCATGCGGCGGGCGGAGCCGGGGCCGTGCTGGGCGATGTCGACGAGTCGCCGGAAGTCGGGGTCGTCGATGGCCTCCAACTCGACGCTGGCCGCCGCCGCCAGGTACTGGGTGGTGGCGATCCGCTCGACCTTGGGCTCCAGGCGCCCGGCGCGCGAGGTCGACCAGGCGGCGAGGGCGGAGTTGGCGACGCCGATGACGGCGGCGGCCAGCAGGCCGGGCAACAGGGCGTGCAGCCGGTCGGCGGCGCTGCCGCCGCCGGCCAACAGCGCGTGCATGACGGCGTTGACGGCGAGCAGGCCGGCGGCGGCGGCGAGGCCCTGGCCGAGTTGGCTGACCGCCACGGCGAGCAGCGCGCGGCGGTCGGCCCGCCACGCCATCCGTAGCGTGGCGCCGACCAGCGCGGGCATGGACCGCAGCGCGGAGAGCATGGTCAGCTCCAGGCCGGCGTGCTCGTGGTGGGACCAGCCCATGTCGTAGCGCAGCGGCCCGCCGAACAACTCCCGCTCGGCGTCGGAGACCTGGGGCTCGGCCATCCTCACCGGTCCGAAGAACCTCTTCATCGAGCGCCTCCCGGGGCGGTCCGGTGCGGGGCCCGGTGGGACGGGCCGTGGGGGAGCGGGCGGACGGTGGCGGCGGTGCGCGCACGGCGGTCGAGGGCCCCGGCGCGCTCGCGCGGGCGGTGTGGTCTGACCGCGCGCGGGGGGCGGCTCCGCGCGGCGGCCGATGGCTCACGGCGCGGCGGGCCGGGGCGAGCGGGTGTGGGGGAACCGGCGCCCGCCCCGGGGGCGTCGCCACGGTCGGGACACGGCGGGACCGCACGGCGGGCGCGGGCCGCCCGCCCGCGCGCCGCACCCGGCGTGGCACAGGCGCGAGGACGCGTGGGCTCCGTCATGCCAGGTACCTCGTATCCGGTCGGGACGCGTGGGCGCGCGGCGCGGCACGCCCGACGGCCCGGCGGGCGGTGACCTCCGAGGGGGCACCGACGCTTTCGAACGCAGGATGAACAACTACGGGGCGGCGTACGGGATGCATGAGGGCTCCTCGGGGTGGGATGCGGACAGGTGATCGGATAACGGGGGGCCTCCTGTCGCCGTTACGGGTCAACGCGGGCGAATTCTAGAACTGGATTTCGAATACCGGGCCCTCTCCTTGCGTTCCGGGCCGCGATGCGTCGTGATGCTGTGTTCGATCACCCGTGTGGGTTGCGGTACCCCTTTTGGGGGATTGCCTGGCGCGGGCTTGCCGCGCGAACGGCGGGGTCGGCGAGGCGATCGCGGCGGGAACCGGGGGAGCCTTCGCGCACGGGGGCCCCGTGGTTCCGGTGTCGCCGTCGAGTCGCGGGGCGCGGGACCGGGCGCCTGACCGGCCGGCGCGAGGTGCGCCGATGATCGCGGTCGGCCGACGGCGCGACGGGCGTGTGTCCAGGGTGGCGAAGGATGGCCGATTGGCGCCCTTTCCGGCTCTTGTCGACGGTTTCACCCTGAAAGGACGCCCTGCGCGCGGGCCGTTCCGAGGGGGAGCGCCATGTCCGTATCGCCGTACGTCCCCGTCCTGCCGACCCGACCGCACGCGGTAGCCGCGTTCCGCGACCTCCCCAGGGACGCGCACCGACACATCACCCCGCTCTGGACGCTGCCGCCACGCGTGGGCGTGCCACCCGAGCCCCTGGCGCGGTACGTCGCGAAGGACGCCGAGCGTGCCGCCAGCGCGCAGTCGCGCACGCCGGCCTGGCTGGACGCCCCCTTCGCCGACGCCGCCGAGGCCGCGGTGTTGGCCGACACCCTGAACCCGGAGTGGTGGGAGGGCCGCCTCCTGCGCCCCGTCACCGGTCCCGGGCGGCCGGCCGCACAGCAGTCACTGGCCCTGGCCGTCGTGCGACAGCACGGCCTCCCCCTCGCCCTGCGGGTCCGGCTGCCCGGCGAGTGGAACGACCGCGCCGCCCTGGCGGCCGCCGAGGTCGCCGAGCTGCTCGGGCGGGTGCCCGCCGATCACCCCGTCCACCTCGTACTCGACCTCGGCACGGTGCTGCCCGACCGCCCGGACGCCGGGAAGGAGGCCCTGCGCGCCCTGGACGCGCTGCTCCCCCTCGCCCCCTGGCGCGCGGTGACCGTGGTGGCCGGCGGGTTCCCCGAGCCGCCCGACGACTTCCGCGAGGGCACGCCGTACGAGGCCCCGCGCACGGACTGGGAGATCTGGCACGAGATGCGGCACGCGGGTCGGCCGGCTCTCGCCGGGCTGGGCTACGGCGACTACGGCATCCATCCGGCGACGTACGTCACGCGACCGCCGGCGTCGGGTGGCGGTCCGTCGTGGGGCGTCCTGCGCTACACCACCGACCGCTCCTACCATCTCGCCAGGGTCCCCTTCGGCAAGCGGTACGACGACGCGAACCGCGCGGCCGTCAAGAGCCTCACCGGCCTTACGGACTTCCGGGGAGCGGCGGCGAGCGCGGGGGAGCGGTGGTTGTGCGCCCGCGCGCGGGGCGCCGAATCCCCCGGCAACCACTCCACCTGGAACAGGGCCGGAAACATTCAGCACATGGCGTTCGTGGCCACCAGCCTCGGTGGGTGAGCGGGGCCGACGCGAGGGCCGCGACCGTGTCGACCCCGGCCCCCGCGCGTGCGGGGTGCACGGCCCGGCCGGCGGCGAGGGGCGCCGCGCGCCGCCTCCCGCCGGGTGCGTCGCCCACCCCACCCCTCACCAGGGAAGTCCGCTGACCGCCGGGGGCCCGCCACGAGCTCGCCAGCGCCCTCCCGTGACGCCCGGGCGTATCGACGGACACGTCCCCGACCTCGCACGCCCGCCCCTCGTTCGTACGCTCGTTCTGGCTGAATCCGGCACTCCGCAACTTCCGCCATCTGCGTCACACTTGGCTCGTACGACACGTGCGCCACCCCTGCCACCCTTGCGGTGGCCCGTGATCGGGAGGCTCGGGCATGTTGCCAGATGTGACGTCGGGCGGAGCGGGGACCACCGCACGGCCGGAGCGCGAGCGGCGCTCGGCCGATCGGGTGGCGTTACGGGCCGACGCGAGGGCCGCCGTGCCGGATGCTGTGGCCGCGTTGGTGGTGACGGCGGCCGTGTTCGTGTTCCTCTACGTTCGCATGGACTCGGGGGCCTCGGCCACCGTCGCCGTGATGCCGTTCATGGACGACTCCCGCACGTACTGGATGTACCTGCTCAGTCAGGCGTTCGGCTGGTCGGGACTGTTGTGGGCGTGGGGCACGGTCATGCTGGGGCTGGTGTTGTCCGGTCCGGGCCCCGCGCGGCTGCCGGTCTCCCGGCAGACGTTCGAGCGCTGGCACCGCACCACGAGCCTGACCACCATGGCCCTGATGGCCGCGCACGCGATCATGTTCGCGGCGGAACTCGTACGGTACGAGACCGAGTTGGGGTGGGCCTCGCGGCTGTGGGCCGGGTTCGCGGACAGCTTCGTGCCCGGCTGGTACGACTCCGGGACCGGGCGCACCGCCATCCCGATCGGCCAGGGCGCCCTCTACCTCGCCGTCCCGCTGGGCCTGCTGTTCTACGTGCGGCACCGCATCGGGGCGAACACCTGGCGGCGCCTGCACCGGTTCGTGATCGTCGTGTACGTGCTGAGCGTGTGGCACACGCTGCTGTACGGCACCAACGTCTGGTACGACGAGTGGCCGCGCACCGTGCTGTGGCTGCTGCAACTGCCCATCGCCGCGCTGTTCCTGTGGCGGCTGCTGCGGCCCGCCCGGCGGGCCGAGCGGTTGGGGAGGCCGGACCAGCGGGCGGGATTCCCTCGGCCGGGCTGGGTGGGGCGGGCCGCGGGCCGGGTCGTGCTCGGCGCGGTGGCCGTCACCGTCGTCGGCGTGATCGCCGTCGTCGTCTCGGGCCACGACGGCGGACGCCCCCGGCCGGCCGATCCGCCGGTCACGGTCCCGCACGAGAAGGAGGGGACGTCCTAGCCCGCCCCCTCCCCGCCTGACGCCGTCGCGTGGGCGCCGGGGCTACCCCTCCCGCACCGCCCGCAGGATCAGGCGTTGGGCGTCGTGGTCGTAGGGGCGTCCGTCGAAGTCGCCGAAGAGCTCTGTGCGGGTGAATCCCGCCTCCCGGGCGAGTTGGCGCAGTTCGACGGCGCTGTAGACGAACCACTCCAGGGCGGCCCGGGTGACGCGGTCGCCCCGGACCAGGACCCAGTCGCTGCGCAGGCGGGCCCAGTCGTCCAGGACCGTGTCGGTCTGGACGAGGAGGTCCTCGCCGCGTCGTACCACCTTGGGTGGGGTGACCCGGCTGGCCAGGAGTTCCTTGCCGGCCAGGTCCAGCAGGAGGGTGCCGCCGGGGGCCAGGCTCTCGTACATGGTGCGCAGGGCCCGCGCGTTGTCGGCGGGGTCCTCGAAGTAGCCGAAGGAGGTGAACATGTTGAGGACGACATCGAAGGCGCCGGGCCGCTGGTACGCGCGGATGTCGGCCTCCACGTACGTGACGGGCGCGCCGGCCTCGGCGGAGTGGGCGCGGGCCCGCTCCAGCATGGCCGGGCTGCGGTCCACGCCGGTCACCCGGTAGCCGCGGCGGGCCAGCGGGACGGTGAAGACGCCCGGCCCGCAGCACAGGTCGAGCACCCGTGCCCCGTCGGGCAGGGCCAGCAGCGGGGACTCGTCCAGGAGCCGCTCGGCCTGGGTGAAGCGCTGGTCGGAGAAGAGGAAGTCGTAGAACTCGGTCCAGAAGTCATCGTCCTGGAATCCGCCCGTGTGTGTCATGGGACTCGGGTGCTCCTTCGGTGTCGCCGGGGTGGGTGGGGGGCCGTGCCGCGCGGTCGCGCAGGGCGAGCAGCAGCGGGGGGAGGAGCAGACACTGGGCCGCGGCCAGCAGCCAGAAGGTGCCGGTGTCGCCGGCGCGTTCGCTCAGGCGGTAGAGCTGCCCGCCCAGCACGCCGCTCGCGCAGGCGCCCAGGCCCGCGGCGAGCCGCTGCTGGCCGAAGATCACGGCGTCGGAGCGGTCGCCACGGCGCAGCGCCTCCAGGTCGTTCTTGAGGAAGAGCACGATGTCGCCGAGGGTGATCAGCGCCCCGCCGGCCAGCAGCGCCGGCCGGTTCCCGATGGCCAGCACGGCCAGCCCCGCCGCCAGACACAGGAAGCCGAACGCCAGGGCCAGGGCGTAGGGCAGCGCGCGGATCAGACCGGAGGCCAGCGGCTGTACGACGATGACCAGCGTGAAGCACAGCAGTAGCACCAGGCTGTAGAACTCGCTTGAGGCCCGCTCGACCGCGTACACGGCCAGGTAGTGCTGGAAGTGGAAGTAGAGGTAGAAGGTCAGGGCGCAGGCGGCGAACGGCAGGATGGCCACACCGGCCAGCGGACTCCGCCGGGCCTCGGTGGCCGCCGCCCGCCGCTCGCCGTCCGGGGCGGGCAGCCGCGCGTGGCCGCAGGTGACCGCGGCGAACAGCGCGGTGACGGCGACGAAGAGCCAGCCGGGCGAGGAGAGGACGAACGGCCCGGCGATCAGCGGGCCCACGGCCATGCCGGCGTTCAGCGCCGCGTTGCCCACCGACAGGAACGCCGGGCGGCGCCGCTCGTCCACGCCGTGCACCAGGTACGCCTTGTTGGCCGGCAGGTACAGGGCGGCGCCGCAGCAGGTGAGGATCAGCGCGGCGACGGCCAACGGCGGCCAGCGCAACGCGAGGAGCAGGCCCACGAACCCGGCCGTGCGCACGACCAGCGCCCACAGCATGGTGCGGCGCAGGCCGACGCATTCGGCGAGCGCGCCGCCCACGATCCCGCCGGAGAACTGGACGAGGGAGGCGGCGGCCAGCACGACGCCGACCGTGCCCAGGCCCATGCCCAGCCGCTCGTGCAGGAAGACCGACATGAACGGCAGGACCATGAAGCTGCCGAGCGGGATCAGGAAGGAGCTCAGCAGCAGGAAGCGCAGGGGGGTGCTGAGCGAGGCCACCAGGGCGCGCGGGCCCTCGCGCGGGGGGTCACCCATCGTCGGCCGGGTTCCGGGCCGGGTCGGCGAAGGGCTCGGTGCGCACCCGCAGCGTGTTCGCGGCGGCCACGGCGCGGTGGGTGGCGAGTTCGGCCGTCTCGGCCTCGGCGTAGACGATGCCCGCGTAGCCGCGGCTGTCGGTCAGGTGCTCCAAGCGGTCGCCAGGGCGTCTGACGGGGTACCAGGTCGGCGAACCAGGCAGCTCCGCCAGCCGCTCCACCCCGCTGACCTCCGTGAACACTCCGGGGGCGGCCGGGTAGCCGAGCACGAAGGCGACGGCGGGGCCACCGGGCGGCTCGGCGTCCAGCAGGCTCGGGCGCCGACCCAGGGCCGCCTCGATCATGGCCTCGTACACGTTGAGGCCCAGGGCCCGGCACAGGCCCTCGCCGACCAGGGCACCCCCGATGCGCGGGTTGATCTCCACCACCTCGGGGCCGCTCGCGCCCAGCACGAACTCCAGGTGGGCGAAGCGGTCGGTGTACCCGATCGCCGCCAGCACCCGGCCCAGCCACTCCTCCAGCCCCGCCCGCTGGTCGGCGGGGAAGGCGACGGGGAAGGCGGTGATCTCCTCGCGGAAGTGGGGCTCGGCGGACATGAGCCGGCTGGAGACGCCGAGCAGCCGGGTGTGGCCGGCCCAGGTGAGTGTCTCGGCGCTGTAGACGGGGCCGCTGACGTACGGCTCGGCGAACAGGCGGCCCGTCAGCCGCCGCCCGGCGACCTCGGTCAGGGCCGCCTCCCAGGCGTGCTCGTCGCGCACCAGGTAGACGTTCTGACTGCCGGTGCCCGCCGTGTCCTTGAGGATGGCCGGCAGGCCCACCTCCGCCAGGAGCGCCGCCCGCGCCGCCGGCTCGCGCACGGCCGCACCGACCTCCACGGCCCGCCCGCGACTGAGCCCGGCCGCGTGCAGCCGGTTGCGTACGGCCGCCTTGTCGCGGGCCAGCCGCAGCACCGAGGCGTCCGGGCCGGGCAGGTCGAAGCGGGCGCTCAGCTCGGCGCCGACCAGGGTCCAGGTGTCGGTCGAGCTGATCAGGCCGCGCAGCCGGGGCAGCGTGGCCAGGTGGGCGGCCACCCGCTCGGTGTCGAAGGTGTCGATCTCCACGACGTCCAGGGCGCCGGCGGGCAGCCGCTCCAACTCGTACGCGTAGTACGTGGGGTCGCGGGTCAGCAGGCACAGCCGCTCGCCGAGCGCGTCGGCGGCGCGCACCAGGTGTCCCAGGCCGAAGGTGAGTGACTCCAGGCAGACCACGGTCATGCCGCCTGCTCCTTTGGGGGGGTGGGGCACGCGCCGCGGTTCCACGCCATCGTGGACCAGGGCATGCGCATCTCCTGCGGGTCGGTGACCTCGGCGGGCCGCAGGTCGGCCGGGTCCAGGGCCTCGGTGTGGCGGGCGAAGACGTCGTCGACGTAGCGGTGTCCGGTGTCGGCGGCGATGACCAGGTGCAGCCGGTCGGGGCGGCGGCGGGCGTCGTCGAGCGCGGCCAGGTAGGCGGCGCCGGTGGACAGCCCGGCGAAGACGGCGTGTTCGCGCAGCAGGGCGACGGCGCCGGACAGGGCGTGCCGGAAGTCCATCCAGTGGATGGCGTCGTACAGCTCGTGCCGGACGTTGTCGAAGACGATCGCGGAGCCGATGCCGGCGATGATGGCCCGCGGGTCGTGGTGGTCCTGGCTGCCGAAGGTGACGCTGCCGAACGGCTGCACCCCCACCAGGCGTACGCCCGGGTCGGCGCGGCGCAGGTGGGTGACGAGGCCGCCGGTGGAGGCGCCCGAGCCGACGCCGCCGACCACGGCCAGCGGCCGGTCGGGGAAGGCCGCCGCGAGCAGGTCGGCGACCTCGCGGTAGCCCAGGTAGTGGATGGCGTCGTGGTACTGGCGCATCCAGTGGACGTCGGGGCGTTCGGCGAGGATCTCGCGCACCCGCCGCACGCGCAGCTCCTGGTCGAGTCCCAGGTCGGCCGAGGGCGGCACCTGTTCCACGGTGGCGCCTAGGATCTCCAGTTGGGCGCGCGTGGTGGCGTCCACCGTGGTGGAGGCCACGATGTGGCAGCGCATGCCGTAGCGGTGACAGGCCAGCGCCAGGGCGTGCGCGTAGATGCCGCTGGAGCTGTCGACGAGCGTCTGGCCGGGGCGTACGGTGCCCCGGTCCAGGAGGTGGCGGACGGCCGCGAGCGCCGAGTAGATCTTCATCGACTCGAAGCGGATCAGAGCCGTGCCGTCGGTGAGGCGGACCAGGTCGGGGACCTTCAGGGCGTCGGCGATGTGGGGGTGGATCACCCGTAGCCTCCTTGGGCGAATGAGCACTGGTGACCGAGCGAGTGGAAGAAGGCGGACAGCTCGGACTTGGTGTCGGCGGGGGGTCGGCGGGCGAAGAGGTAGCCGATCAGGGAGCCGGTGTGGGCGACGAAGACCCCGTCGGCCCCGAACCGTTCGCGCTGGGCCAGCACACTGGCGAACGTCCGCTTGGGCAGCACCTGTTGGGAGAGCGTGGCGCTGGCGGTCGCGGCGCGCGCGACGGCGGCCGGGTCGGCGGTCTCGAAGCCCTTGAGGAGGTCGGTCAGGCACCGCTCGTACTCCGTCGCGCGCCGCGCGTAGTGCCCCAGCAGGCGCGCGGTGACGGCCGCGGTGTCCACGGTGCCGGGTTCGGTGACGAAGGCGGTGTGGAAGCCGATGTCCGCGCCGAGCCGGCGCACGACGCGGTGCCGCGCGCTCAGGTGCAGCGCGAACTCGTCCAGGAAGACGCTGTCGGCCCGCTCGATCGCCGCCAGCACGCGGGTCACCACGCGCTGGTCGTAGGGAAGGCCGAAGACGCGGAACAGGCAGCGCAGGGTCGCCACGATGTCGGCGGTCGAGCTGGCCATGCCCACGCCGACGCACAGTTCGGAGTGGGCGCTCCAGCGGCCCGGCGGCAGCCGCAGCCCGAAGTGGTCCAGGAACAGGCGCGCCGCCCGCGCGGCCTTCTCGCCCGGAAGCGGGGCCTGCGGCTGGTCGGCGCCCGGGGTGAAGTACACCCAGGAGTGGCGGTCCACGGGGAAGGAGACGAGCGCGATGTCGGGGGTGCCGCCGGCGCGTAGCGGCCCCTGGTAGAGCTCGCCCAGCGTGCCGTGGCAGACGCCGGCGGCGCGGTGGGGGCCGGGCGTCGCGCCGGGGCCCGGGGCGGGCGGAGTGGCCGGGGGTGGCGGGTCGGCCGGGGGTGGCGGTGGTGCGGGCCGGGGCCGGGGTGAGTGGGTCGCCGGCCGGTCCGGGCGCGGACTTCCGTGGCCGTGCACGCGTCCTCCCTCGTCATCCCGCGCCCCGAGCGCCGACTGGGAGGAAGCGACGGCCCCGGGCCAAGAGCCCGTCGAACCGTCTGTACCGCCGACCCAGTCCTCGAGGTCACCGTGCACGGCACGCGCGGGTGGCGCGTGCGCGGTTGGCAGGTCTTCGGACTCGTGGAACGACCTGCCGGACTTCCGACGGGCACCTACGGGCCGCCGCGCTCCGGGGCCGTCCGGGCCCGGTACGACGACGGCGTTCGTTCTCACTCACCGTTGCGGGACAGTCCCGGATTCCCACCGGGTTCCCTCTTGCGACGCGCCACGGCGAGCGTGGCGCGAACCAACTGCGCGTATCAGCGTAGGGGCGCTCGCGCTCCTTGCGACAGAGCGGGTTCGCGCCTTGTCCTGATGTGGCTGTCGTGTCCTGATGCGCGTGGTGTACGAGGGGTGTGAGGTGTGTTAGATGCGCGCGACGCTCGGCGACGGCCCGCGCTGCGGGTGGGGCGCGCGCGAGCGGGTCAGCGGTGGTGCGGGTCCCCGGGCCGGGGGCGAGTGTCGGGGGTCGAGGGTGGGGGCCTGGGTGTGGGGTGCGACGGGTGGGGTCGGTTCGCGCGGTGGCGGCGAACCCTTGGCGGAAGGCCGTTCATGATCGATAGTTGCGCGAGCACGATCGACAGGTGCGCGCGGTGGCGCACCCCGCGACCGCCCCGTTGGAGGCCCGCCCATGGAATCGCCCGCGCGTACCCGCGTCTCGGCCTACGCCATCGCCGTCGCGGACGGCCGGCTGTTGCTGACTCGGCTCTCCGCCGCCTCGCCCGTCTTCGCCCCGGGCCTGTGGCACCTGCCGGGCGGCGGGATCGACCCCGGTGAGCAACCGGCGCGGGCGTTGGCCCGCGAACTGCGCGAGGAGACCGGGCGGGAGCTGCTCGACGCGCGGTTGGTCGGCGCGCACAGCTACGCGGCGCACCGGCTCGGCGTCCGCTGGCACCTGGTGGGCCTCTTCTACGCCGTGACCCTGGCGCCCGGCCCGCTACGGGTGACCGAGGTGGACGGCGCGACGGCCGCGGTGGCCTGGCTGCCGCTGTCCGACCTGGACCCCGCGTCGCTGTCCCCGGCCGCCCGCGACGCCCTGCCCCTGCTCGACGCGACGGCTCCGCCCACCCTCGAACGCCACCCGTAGCGGTCGCGCGGACAGGTGCTCCGCGCTGCCCAGCTCCTCGCGCCCCGGGGCCGCGGCGAACGGAGCGCCGAGCGATCCACGGGCGAAGGTACGAGGCACCGGGCGGATGTCCGGCCCGCGTGCCCCTCCTGGTAGCGTGCCCGGCATGTCCGCTGCTTCGTGTGCGGCCGGTTGTGCCGCTGTGACCAGGACGTCCCGCTAGCGGCGGGGCGTTCGACTCACACCTTCCTCGACGTCCAGCCGCTTCGTGATCCATCCGGAGCGGCACGTTCGTGCTGCTCAGAGCTTCCTCTGAGCAACGGAGCACCTGATGTTCCCAGACATCCTCCCCTCACGCGGGCACAGCCCGTCCTCGGCACGCGCATGGCTGGTGCTGTGCGCGATGTCCATGTTGCAGTTCTTCATCGCGGTTGACGTGACCGTGGTCAACATCGCCCTGCCCTCGATCGGCGACGGCTTCGACGTCGACGGGCACACGCTGACCTGGGTCGTGGTCGGCTACACGGTCACCGGTGGCGGGTTGCTGGCGCTCGGTGGCCGGTTGAGCGATCTGCTCGGGCGGCGGCGCGTACTGCTGCTCGGCACCGGCCTGTTCGGCGCCGCTTCCCTGCTGGCCGGCCTGGCCCCCACGTTCTCGCTGCTGGTGGTCGCGCGCCTGCTGCAGGGTGCGGGCGAGGCTGTCGCGCTGCCTGCCGCGATGGCCACCATCGTCCTGATGTTCCCCGAAGGCCCGCGTCGGTCGCGGGCCCTGAGCGTGTGGGCGGCGGTGGCCAGTTGCGGTCTCGTGCTCGGTTTCGTGCTGTCCGGCGTCATCACCGCGCACCTGGGGTGGCGGTGGATCTTCCTGGTCTCGGTCCCGTTCATCGTGGTCGTGCTGCTGGCGGCCAGCTTCCTGATCGAGGGGGACCGGCCCGTGGCCGGGGAGGCCCCGCCGGTGGACCTGCCCGGTGCGCTGCTGCTGACCGCCTGTCCGCTGTTGTTCACCTTCGGCGTGGTCGAGGCCGGCGAGTCCGGCACGCCCGCCTGGGTGGTCCCGGGGGCACTGGCCGGGGCGGTGGCCGCCGGGGTCGGGTTCGTGCGGGTCGAGGCCCGCTCGCCCCACCCGCTGCTGCCGCCGCGCTTCTTCGCCCACCGCACGAGGGCGGCGGCCAACCTGGTCACGATGCTGCTGAGCGGCGCGTTGTCGACCTCGTTTCTGTTGTTCACCTTCTCTCTGCAGGGCCGGTTGGGCCTCGGCCCGCTCGGCGCGGGACTGATGATGCTGCCCCTGGCGGTCTCGTTGATCGTGTTCTCCCTGCTCGTGCCCCGGCTGCTGGGCCGCTGGGGGGCCCGCGCGTGTGTGCTGGCCGGCCTCGGGTTCACCGCGACGGCGATGGCCGTGATCGCGCTGGTCTCGGCCTCGCGGGCAGGCGGGGTGGCGATGGTTTTGGCCATGCTCCTGATCTCGGCCGGGATGGGGTTCGGCCTCGTGGGGCTCCAGTACATCGCGGTCAGCGGCGTCACCGACGAGGACGCCGGGATCGCCTCGGGCGTACAGCGCGCGGCTGACCAGCTGGGCGGTGCGACCGGGGTGGCGGTCTGTGTCGGGATCGGGTTCGCTCCGAGCCTGCACTCCCTCGATCCGTTCCTGGTCGCCACGCTGCTGGCCGTCGTGGGGCTCGTGATCGGCGCGGTCCTGGTCTGGCGCATGCCCGCGCCGGCTCCCGCCCCGGAGCCGCTGGAACAGACCGGGTGACCGTCGTCCCGCCGGGGTGCGCCGCCCTGATGGTCGAGGCGACGCACCCCGACGGGGCTCGCTGGTCAGCGTCCTCCGCGTACTCCACGGCTGAGCGAAGGTCACATGCCCGTCCCGCGCTCCTTCAGCACCGCCCCGTCGGGGACCAGGCGTACCGGGGGCGAGCGGGCGCGACGCCTCGTCGAACAGGCCACTGACCAGGGCCGACCGGAGGTTGGTGGCCTCGCGTACGTCACCGTCGGCGACGGCGTCCGCTCGCGTCCGGCGTCCGCCCCGGGCCCCCTCGGGGCGCTCTCCCCACCGCCGCCGACGCGGCCGTCCGTGACGCCCGCGTGCCGGTCGAGCACGCTGGTCGAGGGCGAAGGCGGGGTGCGACGACCCCGTGCGAAGGCGGAGTACGACGGTGGAACACGGTCGTGGGACGAACGCCCGTCCTGGGGGGACGGGTTGTGTCATGTGACGCCCATGTGAACGGGTGCGGTTGGCTGGAATGTGGCGGGTGCCGTGTGGGGTTGGGGTGGACATGACTGTGGGACTCGCACTGAACGCGGCGGATGCCGCCCACCAGATCGACGCCACCGTAGAGCTCGCCCGGGAGGCCGCCGCGGCGGGGCTGCGGTCCGCGTGGTTCGGGCAGACCTTCGGGGCCGACTCGCCCCAACTCGCCGCCATCGTGGGCCGTGAGGTGCCCGAGCTCCAGGTGGGCACCTCCGCGATCCCCGTCTTCGGGCGGCACCCGCTGCCGGTCGCCAGTCAGGCCCTGACGGCCCAGGCCGCCACGCACGGCCGCTATCATCTCGGGCTCGCGCTCGGCAGCAAGCTGTTGGTCGAAGGCGGGTTCGGCCTCCCCTTCGAGCGGCCCGTGGCCCGGCTGCGCGAGTTCCTGACCGCCATCCGGCCACTGCTGGAGACCGGACAGGCCGACTTCCGTGGTGAGTTGCTGACCGCGCTCACCCCGATCCCGGCGCGGGTGAACGGCGCCGACGCCGGCGTTCCGCTGCTGGTGGCGGCGATGGGGCCGAAGGCGCTGCGGGTCAGTGGCGAGCTGGCGGACGGCATCCTGCCGTATCTGGCCGGCCCCCGCGCGCTGGAGAAGCACATCGTGCCGGCCGTCACCCAGGCGGCGCGGGAGGCCGGCCGGCCCGCGCCCCGGATCGTGGCGATCGTGCCCGGAGTGGTCACCGACGACGCCGAGGGCGTGCGCGCCAAGGCCACCGAACAGCTCGCGTTCTACGAGCAGATCCCCTCCTACGCGCGGGTGATCGAGCTCTCCGGGGCCCAGCGCGCCGTCGACGTCGCCGTGATCGGCGACGAGGCCCAGCTGGCCGCCGAGGTCCGGCGCTACCGGGACGCCGGCGCCACCGAGGTGGTCTTCTCCTCGACGGAGATCGCGGGCGACGAGAGCCGCCGGCGCACCTGGGCCGCGCTCGGCGCCCTCGCCGACTGACGCCCCACCCGCGAGCCAGCGACGCCCCGGGGCGGGCACGCGCGGAGTGCGAGCGTGCCGATCCGGGACTCTCGCGCGTCCGGCGGGTGCGCGGGCCGACATGCCGCGGGCCGTGGCGCGTCCGGGCCGGTGCGCGCTCACCGTGGCGGGGGCGGCCTGGCGGTGTGTGGAGGGAGCGCGCGGGGCGCGTACGCCGGAGGCGGCGGCCTTCGCGCGGGGCGGGGCGGGCCCATCGGGCGCGGGCGGGCGGTTATGCCGAGGTGGCATCTCCCCGCGCGCGCCCCGCGTGGTTACCGTCGCTCCAGGTACCCGGGCGTGTGACCCGGCGCCGGCTCCGACGGCCCGGCGGCACGCCGGCCCGACGAACGCGACGCGTTCCCCCCCACAGTGAAGGAGCCCGACCATGTCCCGACGCGTGTCGCCCGTGGCAGCGGTCCTGGTGGCCGCGGTCACCGGCGCGGCCACCCTCCTGGGCACCCAGCCGGCCGGCGCCGGCACCGCCGGCGGTGCGTCCCACCCGCCCCGGGCGCGGGCCGGGTCCGGGGCCGCCTCCCCCGCCGCGCTGCACGCCCTCCAGCGCGATCTGGGGCTGACCCGGGAGGCCGCCGTAGCCCGGCTGGCCGCCGAGGCGCGCGCGGGCCGCGCGGACCGGGACGTACGCCAGCGGCTCGGCCAACGCACGGGCGGCACCTGGTACGACGCCCGCACCGCGCGACTGGTCGCGGCGATCACCGACCCGGCCGACGCCGCCACGGTGCGCGCGGCCGGGGCGACACCGCGCCAGGTGGCCCACACCGAGGGCGCGTTGCGCCAGGCCGTACGCCACCTGGACGCGGCTGGCCGGCGGGCGCCGGCCGAGGTCACCGGCTGGCGCACCGACCCGGTGGGCAACGCCGTCGTGGTGTCGTACCGCTCGGCGAGCTGGCACGCGGCGCGCGCCCTCACGCGGGCGGCGGGTGTCCGCGCGGACCTGGTGCGCTACGAGCGGGTGGGGCAGGCGCCGCGCCCGCTGGTCGACGTCGTCGGTGGCAACCGCTACTGGACGTCGAAGTACGGCTGCTCGGTGGGCTTCACGGTCAACGACGGCTTCGTCAGCGCGGGGCACTGTGGCACGGTCGGCGAGACCACTACCGGGCCCGGTGGCCGTTTCGTCGGTTCCAGCTTTCCCGGCGACGACATGGCGCACATACGGGTCACGGCGGGCAACGCCCTGGTGCCGGCCGTCAACCGGTACCGGGGTGGCGAGCGGGTGCGGGTGGCCGGCTCCCAGGAGGCGCCGGTCGGCGCGTCGATCTGCCGCTCCGGGGGCACCACCGGCTGGCACTGCGGCACGATCGTCTCCTGGGACTCCTCCGTCGACTACGGCGAGCAGGGCCAGGTCACCGAACTGCTGGAGACCAACGTCTGCGCCGAGCCCGGGGACTCGGGCGGCTCCGCCCTCGCCGGCCAGCAGGCGCAGGGCGTGACCTCGGGCGGCTCGGGCGACTGCGCCCGGGGCGGCAGGACCTGGTTCCAGCCGGTGAACGAGATCCTGGAGACCTACGGGGTCACCCTGGCCACCGGCGCCGGGCCCGCACCGCTGCGCTGAGCCCGGTAGGCGGACCACCACCGGTCGTAGGGCCCGCTACAGCCGAGCCGGTCGTCGTAGGCCGCCTCCAGGTGGTGGATGATCTCCTCGACGTGCTGGTGGGCGACGCTGTGGCGGCGGTAGAACAGCCGTAGTTCCAGGTGGAGCGGATCGCCGGTCAGCTCCCGGATGACGATGTGCCCGGGGTGGTCGGTGCTGGTGCTGAACGCGGGCGCGATCGCGTGCTGGTCGGTGATCAGCTCCAGCACGGTGAACAGGCTCACCGTGCTGTGCCGTTGGTCCAGCGAGACGGCCGCCTCGTGACACACCTGCCGCAGGTAGCTGGTCCACTGCGTGTGCCCGGGCGGCTCGTCGACCCAGGGGTGGCCGGCGAGCCGCTCCAGGGGCACCGGACCGGGGCCCTGGGCGAGCGGGTGGTCGTGGGCCAGGGCGATGAAGACGGGCTCGCGGGCGTGCACCGTCACCCCGGTCACGGGCTCGGGCACCGCCAGCCGTGCTGTGGGCGGCACGTACACCAGGGCCAGGTCACACGCCCCGACCGCGAGCCCGTCCACGGCGGTCTGCGCGTCCAGGTCCTCGCGGAGCTGGATCTCGGGGCTCCAGGCGAGGCCGCGTAGCCGGCGGGCGAGCGCGACGTGCGGGTAGCCGCAGTGGCCGCCGATGGTCAGCGGGTCGCGCGGCCCGCCCCGCGCGCCCCAGGCCTGGGCCCGCTCCCGGATGCCGCTCATGCCCCGCAGGACGCTGTGCGCCTCGGCCAGCAGGTCGGCGCCGAACGGGGTGGGCACCGACCCGTTCCTGCTCCGGACGAACAGCGTGTCGCCCACGCAGCGTTCGATGCGCTGGAGCAGTTTGGACAGCGCCGGTTGGGACATGCCGAGCTGGCGT
Source organism: Streptomyces sp. NPDC057702 (assembly GCF_042799315.1). Taxonomy (NCBI): domain Bacteria; kingdom Bacillati; phylum Actinomycetota; class Actinomycetes; order Kitasatosporales; family Streptomycetaceae; genus Streptomyces; species Streptomyces sp. NPDC057702. Next base: position 219,844 of record NZ_JBHVJC010000006.1, read on the forward strand.
GCGGCCAGGGTCAGGCTGCCGGTATCGCTGATGGCGGTGATGGCGCGTAAGTGTCGGACTTCCAGTTCCACGCAGACCTCCCGGGCGCCCGCGGCCCGCCCGCCGCCCGTCGGCCGTCGCCGGGCGCGGGGTGGTCAGCCACTGTGCGCGAGGCGGGCCGCGCTGGGTAATCCCACATCGCCATCGCACACGCCTATGCACCCCCTTCCGGCCACCCCGACACCCGCCCCGACCACCCGGCCCGTCAGCGCCACAGGCGGGCCAGCCGGGACACGTGGTGCATCCCGTACTCCAGCGGGCCCCGGCGAAAGAGGTGGGACCAGCCGTAGGCCAGGACGCTCACGCTCGCGACGAAGGCCGCCAGCAGGCCCAGGGAGAGGTCCGCCGGGTCCTCGATGTCGATGTCGAGCAGGCCGATGCCGGCGATGTGGAATACGTACGCGCTCAGCGACATGCCGCCCACCGCGATCACCGGCGCGGCCAGGCGACGCAGCCGTGGCAGCCCGTCCACGGCCGCCAGCGCCGCGACGATCACGGTCAGGGCGACGCCGGTGTTGGCGACGAGCGAGAGGGTGGCCCCGCTGTGCGGGGCGGCCAGCAAGAGCTGGGCCGGGTTCGTCTCCTCGGGCCACTGGTCGGTGTCGGCCCACCAGCCGTGCGGCATGCCGACCCGGTCGCCGATCCACGGGGTGCGCAGGGCGAGATGGGAGGCCCCGTAGCCGAGTACGGCCAGGGCCGGGCCCACGACGGCGAGTCGGCGGCGGACCCGGGCCGCGCGCAGGTCGAGCCGGCCCACCGCCATGCCCGCGAAGACGAACGGCATCCAGGACAGCGCCGGATAGTTGCCGGTGGCCAGCAGTTGGATGACGCCCTCGCCGTCGGCCCAGCGCGCCAGCGGGTCGTGGGCCGCCAGGGCGCGCTCCAGCGGGCTGTCCCAGAGCACGTCGTCCACTACGTACAGCAGTTGCGGCCCCACCAGCGCCCAGCCGACGGCCACCAGCGCCAGCGTCCGGCTGGCCAGCCACGCGAAGGGCAGGGCGAGCAGGAAGAACAGGCCGTAGTACGCGAGGATCACCTCCACCTTGGTGCCGCCGGCCGTCAGCGCGGAGCCCAGGGCGAGCAGGATCACCGCCCGGATCGCGATCCGCAGTGCCGCCCGTCGCCGATCCCGTGGGTCGGGCCGCGACCGCCGGCCCGCCAGGATCACCAGGGTGAGCCCGGCGAGCACCGCGAACAGCGCGGAGGAGCGGCCGTGCGCCAACTCCACGAGGAATCCGGTGGGTTCGTCCAGCACCGGCAGCGGACCCAGGTGCGCCGCGTACATGCCGAAGACGGCCAGGCCCCGGGCCAGGTCCAGGCCCACCAGCCGCGCGGCGCCGGGCCCGGTGGCGTCGGGCGCCCGCGCGCCGGCGTCAGACGCCGGGGGAGCGGGCTCGGTGGCGGCCTGAGCCGTGGACCGGCCCTCGCCGGCGCTCTCGACGGGACCCGGGTCGGCGGCGCCCGCCGGCTGTGCCGCGCCGCCGGTCGGGTCGGCGCGCGTGGTGTCGGTCATCCCTCCACGGTCGGGCACCGACCCCCCGGCGACCACCGGGCGGCGCGCCGGGCTCACCCCGCCGGCCGGCTGGAGTCGCCCCCGCCAGGTGGCCGGGCCCGGACACCGGCCCCGCCTCGAACCCGCGCCGCGTGGTAGGTAATCAGACCGGGGGCGGGAACGTGGGAAAGGGGTGGGACGTGGTCCGGGTACTGGTGGTCGACGACGAGGCGCTGATCCGCAGCGGGTTCCAGCTCATTCTCGACGCGGCCGAGGACATCGAGGTGGTGGCGGCCGTGCCCGGCGGCCAGGCCGTGTGCGCGGCCCGCGCGCTGGGCCCCGACGTGGTGCTGCTCGACATCCGGATGCCCGACGTGGACGGGCTCACCGTCCTGGAGCAGCTGCGCGCCCTGCGCGACCCACCGATCGTGGCCATGCTGACCACCTTCGACACCGACGAGTACGTGGCGGCGGCGCTCCGTTCGGGAGCGGCCGGCTTCCTGCTCAAGGACACCGACCCGGAACAACTCCCGCACTTGGTCCGCAACCTGGCCGCGGAGGGCGTCGTGCTGTCCTCGCGCGTCACCCGCAGGGTCGTGGGCGGCTACCTGGACCGCGCCGTGGACGGCCCCGACGCGCGCGCGGTGGCCAGGCTCACCCGGCGCGAGCGCGCCGTGCTGGTGCTGGTCGCCGACGGCCTGTCGAACACCGACATCGGCCAACGGCTGCACCTGGGCACCGGCACCGTCAAGGACCACGTCAGCGCCATCTACACCAAGCTGGGCGTCACCGGCCGCATCCAGGCGGTACTGGTCGCCCAGCGCGGCGGGCTGCTCGACCCGAACCGGCGCGGCGCGTGACCCCACGCCGGGTGCCCGCCCCCCTGCTGGACGTCCTGCTCGTCGTGGTCGGCCTGCTCGACCTGTGGATCAACGTGGACCTCAGGGACCGCACCGGCCTGTGGTGCGCGCTGGTGGCCGCCGGCGCGCTCCTGCTGCGCCGCACCCTGCCGCTGTGCGTCTACGTCGTGACGCTGCCGGCCACCCTGGTCACCGCCGCCACGGCCGCGACCCTGGTCACCCTGGCCACCCTGGCGGCCCGCACCCGAAGCCGGGCCGTGATCGGCGGCTGCACCGCCGCGTTCGCCATCTGCTACGCGCTGCCCTGGCCGCCGGGGCAGTTCACCGAGGGCGACTACGGGATCTTCACCGCGCTCACCGCCGGCCACGGCTTCGCCTCCGCCGTCGCCGCGATCTTCCTCGGCCAGCTCGTCCAGGCCCGTCGCGCCCTCTCGGCCCGACTGGCGGAGATCATCGAGGCCCGGGAGACGGAGCGGGTGCTCACCGCGCAGACGGCGCTGGCCACCGAGCGCGCCCAACTCGCCCGCGAGATGCACGACGTCGTCTCCCACCAGGTCACTCTGATCGCGGTGCGCTCGGGCGCGCTCCAGGTCAGCACCCGGGACCCGGGGACCAGGGAGGCGGCGACCACCATCCGCCGGCTGAGCGTGCAGACCCTGGAGGAGTTGCGTCACATGGTCAGCGTCCTGCGCGCCACGGGCAGCGCCCCCACCGAACTGACCCCGCAGCCCACCCTCGCCGGGCTCGGCCGACTGGTCACCGGCAGCGGCATCGAGACCGAACTGCACCTGGAACTGCCGGACGAGGTCCCGCCGCCGGTCCAGCGGGCCGTCTACCGGACCGTGCAGGAGGCCCTGACCAACGTCCGCAAGCACGCTCCCGGCGCGCGGGCGGTGGTGCGCGTCCAGCACACCCCCGCCGCCCTGACGGCCGAGGTCACCAACACCGTCGCCACCCGTCCTGCCCTGCGCCTGCCCAGTTCGCAACACGGCCTGGACGGGCTGCGCCAGCGCGCCGCGCTGCTCGGCGGCCGACTCGACGCCGCGCCCACCGGCGAGGGCGGCTACCGGCTGCGCCTCGAACTTCCCCTGTAGACACGCCGGTCGCGTCGCCGCCCCCCGCCGGTGGGGCCGGGCGGGCAGGCGGTGAGGCCGGGCGGGCCGTGGCGTGCGGGCGGACGCGGGAGCGGGCCGCGGGGACGGGAGGGTACGACGAAGCCGGGGCACGCGGACCGCGGTCGCGGTGCGTGCCCCGGCTTCGGTTCGGGCCCGCGCTTAGGCGTCGCGCGGGGCGGTGGACGAGGAGTCGGTCCCGCTGGGGGAGGAGTGGTCGGCGCGGTCGTTGAGGTCGCCGAGCGCTTCGGACTGGCTGAGCGCCCTGCCCCAGTCGACGCCGGGCAGGTCGCTGTGGACCAGCGGAGCGCCCACGGCCGTGACGGCACCGGCGAACACGGACGCCACGGTGAACAGGTCGAGCATCTTCATGCCCGACACAACGGCCGAGCGCGCGACGAGGTCACGCCCCCATAGCACCCGAAAGGACCGGTTTACGCGTACGACATGTCCCCGTATATCTATCGTGTCTCACTCGCACCACCCGCCTCACCCACCCCTGGCGCCGGGGGCCCACCGGGCACCTGGCGTACGACGCGCAGCAGGTACTCCTTGCGGTGGAGCGGATCGTGGCCGGTACGCGGACGCGTCGGGGGCGCGCCGCGCACCGGCCGGTAGCCGGCGAACGCGGACTCCAGAACGCCCTCGCCACGCGTCAACCCGGCCAGCCGCCGCCCCAGCGCGTGCACCGAGGCGGCCGGGATCTCGCCCTCCAGCGTGCCGTCCGCGCCGTCCACCACCACCGGGCGCGGGGTGGCCCCCAGCCGGGCCAGCACGGGCAGCACCCGGCTGACCGCGTCCAGCGGAACCTCCAGGCGGAAGTGGTGCAGCGGCTCGTGCACCCGCGTGCCCGCCCGTCGCAACGCCTGGGCCAGCACCAGCGGCGTCAGCTTGCGGAAGTCGCCCGCCGTACTGGACATGCTCTTGTCGAAGACCCCGTGGGAGTGGCTCTGCCGCGCCGCGTACCCGGAATGCGTCAACGTCACCACGCAGTCACTGACCTCCCAGCCCCACAACCCCTGCCCCAGGGTTTCCCGCGCCGTCTCCTCCACCGCCCGTACGAAGGCGTACGGCATGGAGCCGAGTTCCACCCCGAGCCGGAACTCCACTCCCGACCCGGCCGGCCCCGGCGCGACGCGCAGCCCCACGGTGCCCAGGAACGGATTGGGCTCCTGGTGCAGGAACTCCACCGCCGCGCCGCTGCCGGTCAACCGCTCCACGTGCAGGGTGGTGGTGGCGCGAAAGGCGACCTCGATGCCGTAGTCGTCCGCGAGCGTGGCCTGGATGACCTCCTTCTGCACCTCGCCGTAGAGCGAGAGGAACAGCTCCCGTTCCCGGCCCTGCCGGAGGTTGATCAGCGGGTCCTGTTCGGCGAGTTGGGTCAGCGCCACCCGCAGGGCCGGCCCGTCGGCGCCGTGGCGCGCCGTGATCACCGTCTCCAGCGTGGGCGGCGCGAAGTGCCGTGGCCGCACGGCGGGCCCGGGGCCGCTCGCGCCGGGGTCCGGCTCCCGGGCGGTGGTGGGCGCGGCGCCGACGGCGTCACCGACCCGGACGCCGGCCAGGCCCCACACCACGCCGATCTGGCCCGCGCCGACCGCCGCGCGCCGTGGCGCCGCTCCCCGCTCGAAGACGCCGACCGAGGTGACCCTGCCCTCCTGGCCGGCGCCGAACCGCAGCCGGTCACGGGCGCGCACGGTGCCCGACCACAGCCGCACGTACGCGACCTTCTCGCCGGCCGGACCCCGCGCGACCTTGAAGACACTGCCGCGTACGGGACCGTCGGCCGCTCCGCGCGCGGCCGGCAGCAGCTCCCGCAGCCCGTCGGCCAGCGCCGCCACCCCCGCGCCGGTCGCCGCCGAGCCGAAGTACACCGGATGCACCAGCCCCCGACCGGTCTGCGCGGCGAGCTCCGCCCGCAGCCGGCGGTAGGTCAGCGCCGCCGGGTCGCGGACGTACGCCGCCAACAGCGCCTCGTCCCGCTCGGTGAGCGTGTCCAGGAGCGCTGTGCGGAAGGCGGCGTCCCCGCCCCCGTACGCCACGCTGGTCGCCTCCCGGGTCCCCAGGCCGCGTACCCGCCCCAGGGCCAGGACGGCGGGGGTGAGCCGGGCGGACAGCTCGCGCAGCAGCTCCCGTTCGCGCGCCCCGCTCCGGTCGATCTTGTTGACGAAGACCAGTGTGGGAACGCCCAGCCGCCGCAGGGCACGCATCAACACCCGGGTCTGCGCCTGTACGCCCTCGACGGCGGAGACGACGAGCACCGCCCCGTCGAGCACGCTCAGCACGCGCTCGACCTCGGCGATGAAGTCCGGGTGCCCCGGGGTGTCGATCACGTTGACGGTCAGGTCGCCGACGCCGAAGGAGGCGACCGCCGAGGCGATCGTGATGCCGCGCTGGCGCTCCAGCGGGAGGGAGTCCGTCTGGGTGGTGCCCTCGTCCACCCGTCCGATGTCGGCGATGGCGCCGGCGGTGTGCAGGAGACGTTCGGTCAGGCTGGTCTTACCGGCGTCGATGTGCGCGAGAATTCCCAGGTTCAACGTGTGCACGGTGCGTCATGTCCTTGGAAGAAACGGTCGTTTTCCTCGGGTGGGACAGGAACGCTGTGCGCATGAACGTCTCCTCGTGTGCCCCGTGCGGGCGAGCTGGTCGAAAGCGACAGACGTGCCGATCGGATGCCGATCCGGCCGTCGCCCAGAAGTCCAACAGAGCCCGCCGCGCGAGGGCAACCGAGTTACGGCCCGGGCGGCGCGCACCCAGGGCGGCGGCCCGCGCCCCGTCCCTCGACCCCGGCGCCGCCCGTACGGCGCGCGCCCTCGGGCGCGCGGCCGGGCGTCCCGCGCGGCTGACGCCGAGGGCGGCCTGACTTCCGGCCGCGCCCGGCCCCCGACCAGGCCCGACCCCCGCGCGAGCGAGGGGCCGGGCGCGCGAACGCCCACCACTCGCGCCCGGCGCCGCCTACGCTGGCGGGCATGCCCCTGCCATCCGAACCTCCCACGCCCCCGGCGGCCGTCGATCTCGACCTGCGGGGACGCACCGCGCTGGTCACCGGCGCGGCCAGCGGCATCGGCCGCGCCTGCGCCCTGCGCCTGGCCGCGGCCGGCGCGCGGGTACGCGCCGTGGACCGGGACGCCGAGGGGCTGACGGCGCTGCTGGCCAGCGCGACCGAGGCCGGGACCCCGGCGGGGCAGGTCCAGCCCCACCCGCTCGACCTCACCGACCTCGACGCCGCCGAGCGGGCGGCCCACGGCGTCGACGTCCTGGTCAACAACGCCGGCCTGCAACTCGTGCGCCCCCTCCACGAGTTCCCACCCGAGGTCTTCGACACGATGCTCACCGTCATGCTGAGCGCCCCCTTCCGCCTGGTCCGGGGCGCCCTGCCGCACATGTACGCCCAGGGCTGGGGCCGGGTCGTCAACATCTCCTCCGCCCACGGCCTGCGGGCCTCCGCCTACAAGTCGGCCTACGTGGCGGCCAAGCACGGCCTGGAGGGACTGTCCAAGGTCACCGCCCTCGAAGGCGCGCCGCACGGCGTCACCTCCAACTGCGTCAACCCCGGCTACGTGCGCACTCCCCTGGTGGAGGCCCAGATAGCCGACCAGGCCGCCGCGCACGGCATCTCGGCCGAGCGCGTGGTCGCCGAGGTGCTGCTCACCCGCTCCGCGATCAAACGGCTGCTGGAGCCCGCCGAGGTCGCCGAGGCCGTGGCCTACCTGTGCACCCCGCAGGCGTCGTTCCTCACCGGCACCTCGCTGCCCCTGGACGGTGGCTGGGCCGCCGGATGACCCCGCGCCGGCCGGCCGCGCGAGGGGCACGGGGTCGGGCGGGCGCGTATTGGTCCGCCTGGGGGGCGCGCTTGGGGCGCGCGCGCGTGTCGGGTCGTACGGGACCTGGCGGGCGCGCACCGTGTTGGTCATCAGCCACCACGAAAGGAACGCGCATGCGCTCTGTCATCCGCCCGGTCCTGGTCACTCTCGCCATCGCCGGCCTGTCGCTGGCGGGTGCCGCCTCGGCGCAGGCCAACGGTCAGGCGAACCAGGTGCACAACGACAACGACAACGTCCACGTGAACGTGTGGAACAAGATCTGGAACACCGAGGTCGAGACCGAGATCGACGACAGCTTCAACAACAACGCGATCAACAGCTTCAACGGCTCCATCATCTTCGGGGACCAGTGACGGCGCGTGCCGTGCGGGCCGGGTAGTCCGGCCCCGCACGGCTCGGCGCGCGCGAAGCGGGCCCCGGGGGGTATCCCCGGGGGCCGATGGTGACGCCCCGGAACGGAGGTGGGT
>NZ_JBHVJC010000006.1:227644-266746 GCF_042799315.1 Streptomyces sp. NPDC057702
CGTGCGGGGCCCGCCGCGCGCGAAGCGGCCCCGGGAGGTTACCCCCGGGGCCGCTTCGTACCGCCACGTACCGTCTGTCGCTCTGTCCCGTGTGCCCCGCCGACCGGCGCCGCGCCCTCCCGCCGCGCCCGAGGCCGGCCCGTCCGGGCGCTCCGCCCGTCGCTCGCGCCCCGGCCGACCTACGGCTCGGTGGTCGCCTCGGGGAGCCCCAGCATGCGGCGGGCGCTGAGCACCATCGTGGTGCGCAGCGCGACCTCCTCGGCCGGCGAGTGCTCGCGGCTGAAGAGCATGTAGCAGTTGCGCTCGACCATCCAGTGCGCCGCCACGGCCAGGGCTCGCGCGTCCCCGTCCGGTTTGGCCATTCCGCGACCGCGATCGCGTTCGAGCATCGCGGCCAGTTCCACGGCACCCGCCTCCAGCACGTCCCGCCACGCTATGCGCGCCTCCATGTCCCGCCCCACGTAGTCGATGGCGGCGCAGAACAGGGAACCGTGTTCCACCCAGGTGTCGAGAACGTTGTTGATCAACCCCTCGAGGGAGGTCTCCAACGTGATGTCCTCGTCGCCCGCGGCAGCCGCCGCGGTCGTCAGCAACGTGCCCATCACACGCTGCACGGCGGCGTCGATGATGGCCTGCTTGCTGTCGAAGTAGAAGTACACCGAGGGACGGGACAGGCCCGCGCCCTTGGCGATCTCCTCGATGGTGATCTTCCTCGCGGGCCGGTCGCGCAAGAGGCGGACGACGCTGTCGAGGATGGCTGCCTCCCTACGATCCCCCCGGCTCAGGCGAGGGCGTCTGCGCCCCCGAACCCCGGCCGGAGGAGGCAGCGTTCTGTGCGCTGCTTCGTCCCCGTTGTCGTCCATGTGGCTCACGGTAGCTGTTCGAATGGCTCATAACGCAGTTTCGACAAAACTCAACACGGCGTTGAGTTTTGCCCCGTTGGCATGTGATGCTCGTAGACAGAGGCGGTGGTGTCGGGGGAAGCACGAAAACGGGGGGCTCGCCGCCGCCTCTTCCAACTCGCGCTGCCCTGAGTCCTTTTGGTCTCGGGGAGGCGCCCCGGGTGGTGTCGACGCGACACGTCGGTGGCTACGGCGAAACGGGGGGCCGGCGGGGGCCTCCCCGCGTCGGCACGGCCGTTGAGCCACCAGGCGTCCGTCGCCGAGGCGACGCACCGGCGACGTCGGCGCGAGTTGGCCGCGCGAGTGGCTGGAGCGGAACGGGGGAGGTGCCGACGAGGGTCGGCCCTTCACGCTCCGGCCACCTGGCGGCGGGTGTGGACGACGGGACCGCGGAGCCGGCCCACGTGCGGCGTCGGGGGACGCGAGCGCGGCCGGAGAATCCGGCGCGGCGCAGGGCGCACGCTCCGGCTCCCGGCCCCGTCCCCTCTCCGTTGCCTACGTCACTACCTGCACCGATAGCTGTGTCGGTGCGCGAAACGAGCCCGTGTGTGTCCCTAGAATCGCCCGATGCACATATCCAGCGAGCACGCCTGCGGGGTGAACCGGTGAACAGCCACGACGTCACCGACGAACAGTGGGAGGGGCTCGCCGAAGTCGTCCCGCTGCGCGGCAACAACGCATGGCCGTCCTGGCCGCACCACCGGGCCCTGCCGGACGAGGAGCCCGAAGAGGACCAGCGCCAGTTCGTCGTCATCCGCGTACAGACCTTCGCCGACGCGCGCGAGGTCGCCGAGTACCTGATGGCCCAGATCCCGGTCCTCCTCGACCTCACCAGCGCCGAGAGCGACGTGGCCAAGCGCATCCTCGACTTCTCCAGCGGAGTCGTCTTCGGACTCGGCAGCGGCATGCACCGCGTCGACACCAACGTCTTCCTGCTCGCCCCGATCGGCACCGAGGTCGACGAACCCGAACTGCGCCCCTCGTTCACGACCATGACAGGGGTTTCCGTCCCCCGATCGTAGGAACACCACGACGAGCAAACGGTTCGGCAAATTCGAGCGGCGATACCTTCCCCGCCATGAACGCATCAGGCCAGCGGCCCGCCGTATCCGAACTGAGGCTCTCGGCCTACAAGACGCACCGGCGCGCGGTCTTCCCCCTGGGTCCGGTGACGCTGTTCACCGGGCCCAGTGGCAGCGGCAAGTCCAGCGCCCTGGAGGCGTACGCGGCCCTGGCCCGACTCGCGGCCGGCGAGCCCCTGACCGACGTCTTCCCCGACCCCAGCGGCTGCGTCCCCCAACAGGCCCGCCCCGACGTCCAGGGCCGGCGCGGCTTCCGCATCGGCTGCACCGTGGACGGGCCCGTCGGCCCGGTCCACCTGGACGTCGCGGTCCAGGCCGAGCCCGAACTGCGGATCGTCGGGGAGCGCATGACCGGCGCCGGTGAGGTCCTGCTGGAGACCGCGCTACGCGACCCGGGGCGGCGCACCGTGCAGGCGGCCTGGTACACCGCCGGAGCCGTCCCCGTCACCCGCGCCCCGCTCCCCGACGACCGGCTGGCCACCGCCCTGCTCCCCCTGCGCATCGCGGGCAAGACGGCGGGCCAGCGACTCGCCCTGGCCGCCGCCGAACAGGTCGTGGTGGCCCTGCGCTCCGTCTTCCCCTGCGACCCGCGCCCCGAGGCCATGCGCGGCCCCGCCATGCGCTCGGACGGTCACCTGCGCAGCGCCTGCGACAACCTCGCCGCCGTGCTCTACCGCACCCGCAAGGAGTGCGGCACCCGCCACGCCGCGCTGGTGGAGGCCGTACGCGAGGGCTGCGCCGGCCCCGCCGTGACCGAGCTGACCGTCGAGGGCGCGGGGCAGCGCGACGGGGCGGCCGAGACCGCCGAACGCGCCCCCATCAGCGGCCGACGGACCGGCACACCCGCCCGTGGCCTGGGTGAGGGCCGCCTCGCCACGGCCGACCGGCGCGGGATGCCGGCCGAGCGCCGTGCCGCGCTGGGCGGGGCCGGCAGGTCCGGTGTCGGGGTGCGCGCCGTGCTCGGCCTGGGCGAGTTCGGGCACATGCCGATGGACCGGCTCGGCGACGGCGAACTGCGCTATCTGGGCCTCGCGCTCGTGCTGCTGACCGGGCCGGGCGTACTGGACGTGGACCCGGTGGCCGACGTGCTCCCCGCGTTGCAGACGCTGACCGTCCTGGCCGACGGCTTCGACCGGTGCCTCGACCGGCGCCAGGCGCGGCTGCTGCTCGAACTGGCCGGCCGGATGTGCGAACGCGGCCACATCCGGCTGGTGGGCACCGTGCGCGAGGTCCCGCTGACGCTGTCGTCAGCTGGCGAGGGCGAAGGTCAGCGGCCCGTGGTGGGGGAGGGCGGCGGGCGCGGCGACGTGCCGGGCGAGGGCGCGGCGGCGGGCGAGGGCCGCTCCAAGGCGGGTCATGGCCACCGTGGCGGCGGCCTCGTGGCCCAGCGCGACGGCGCGCGCGCCGAGTCCTGTGGCGGCGGGCCGGGCGAGGACCGCGGCGGGGGCGGAGGGACGCGGGGGACCGGCGGGGCGGAGGGCGCCTTCGGAGTACGCGGGCTGACGGTGGTAGACCTGGGGCGTGACCAAGGCACCCGATCCCGCCCCTGACCTGCCCGCACTCCAGCGACGACTGGCCGACTTCGCGGCGGCGCGCGACTGGCGGCGCTTCCACACGCCCAAGAACCTGGCCTCGGCGCTCAGCGTCGAGGCCGCCGAACTCCTGGAGATCTTCCAGTGGTTGACGCCGGAGGAGTCGGCCGCGGTGACGGCCGACCCCGCTTCCGCGGCGCGGGTCGAGGACGAGGTGGCCGACGTCCTCGCCTACCTCCTGCAGTTCTGCCAGTCACTGGACATCGACCCCCGGCGGGCGCTCTCCGCCAAGATCGACCGCAACGAACAACGCTTCCCCGCGCGCCGGGCTGCCCCGTCCACCACCACGGATCATCACTCTTTGTAGTCGCTAAGTTATCCACAGCGTAACTGTTGTCCACAGATTCCTGAATTCCCCTAGCTTTCCCGCCCGTTACTCATCACTCTGGGTAGCGAACCAGTAACCATCACCGCGCGGCGGACAGGGGCATGTGACATGGAGGCAAGGCGACTCATCGAGGCCACTCGGCTGGCCCTGACCCAGGCCGACACGGTGCAGGACACCATCGCCGAAGCGTGGCAGGCACAGGCGCTCGCCGAGGCCATCGGCGGCTACTTCGCGGGCAGCGCCTCCTTCACCACCCGCTGGGAGGCCGAGGGGCTGAGCGAGGCGGGCGGCCGAGCCTGCGGCGCGCTCAGGCGGCCCGCCCTCAACCACCCCACCCTGCGCACGGGGGCGATACGGGCCAGGCAGTTAACGGAAGTGCGCGACCCCCGGCGCGCACTCCTCGCGCTGGGGGTGCTGCTCGGCGACGTGGGCATCGCCCTGGTCGAGGTGGCCTGCGGAGCCGAGGAGGGGCTGTACTGGCAGTGCGTCGAAGCCGTGGACGCCGCGGACGAGTCCCGGGACCGCGTCTTCGGCATGCTGCGCGAACTCCCGGTCCGCGCCGAAGGCGGCGCCGCCTGACCGGCGACGCGACACGAACCCCGCCCCGGCCCGCAACCCCCGCCAGCGGGCACCGCGGCCCCCACCCGACGCGAACCCCGGCCACCACCCCGTACGAGGGCCGCCCACCCGGCGCACACCGGACACGGGCCAGGACGTCTCGGCGGCACGCCCCGAAGCAGGCAGGATGGAAACCATGGACCTACGCATCTTCACCGAGCCCCAGCAGGGGGCCAGCTACGACACCCTCCTCACCGTCGCCAGGGCCACCGAAGACCTGGGCTTCGACGCCTTCTTCCGCTCCGACCACTATCTGCGCATGGGCAACGCCGACGGGCTGCCGGGCCCCACGGACGCCTGGATCACCCTGGCCGGCCTCGCCCGCGAGACCAGCCGAATCCGCCTCGGCACCCTGATGACCGCCGGCACCTTCCGGCTGCCGGGCGTGCTGGCCATCCAGGTCGCCCAGGTGGACCAGATGTCCGGCGGACGTGTCGAACTCGGCCTGGGCTCCGGATGGTTCGAGGAGGAACACCGCGCCTACGGCATCCCGTTCCCCAAGGAGAAGTTCGCGCGACTCGAGGAGCAGCTGGAGATCGTCACCGGCCTGTGGAACACACCCCCCGGCCAGACGTACACCCATGACGGGACGCACTACCAGCTCACCGACTCACCCGCCCTGCCCAAGCCCGCCCAGCCCAAGGTGCCGATCCTCATCGGCGGCCACGGCGCGGTCCGCACCCCCCGACTGGCAGCCCGCTACGCCGACGAGTTCAACATCCCCTTCGCGTCCATCGAGGACAGCCAGCGACAGTTCGACCGGGTGCGCGCGGCAGCCGAGGCGGCCGGCCGCAAGGCCGACGACCTGGTGTACTCCAGCGCGCTGGTGGCCTGCGTCGGCAAGGACGACCGCGAGGTGGCCCGCCGCGCCGCCGCCATCGGCCGGGACGTGGCCGAACTCAAGGAGAACGGCCTCGCGGGTTCGCCGGCCGAGGTGCTGGACAAGATCGGTCGGTACGCCGCGACCGGCGCCTCCCGGATCTACCTGCAGATCCTCGACCTCGACGACCTCGACCACCTGGAGCTGATCTCCTCCCAGGTGCGCTCCCCACTCGCCTGAGGACACCCCGGTCATGACGCCCGCCGCCGAACCACCCCGTCACGGGGACCCGCCCGGGCCGGTACCGCCCGCCGGTTCCCGGCCCACGCTGGCCCAGGCCCTCGCGCGCGGAGCGCTCGTACTCGACGGCGGGCTCTCCAACCAACTGGTGGCACAGGGCTGCGACCTGTCCGACGACCTGTGGTCGGCCCGTCTGCTCGACGACGACCCGGCGCAGATCGAGGCGGCCCACGCGGCCTACGTCAGAGCCGGCGCCCAGGTACTGATCACCGCCAGCTACCAGGTCAGCTACCAGGGCTTCGCCCGCCGGGGCCTGGATCGGCGGCAGGTGGACGCGCTCCTGCGGCAGAGCGTCCACCTGGCCCGCCGAGCGGCGGCTCGCGCGGGGGCGGACTACCCGAGGGCGGACCAGCCCGAGACGGGCGACCCGGGGACGGGCAACCCCGCGGCCGCGGGACCGCACCACGGCGCGGAGGGCAGGCGTACGACGAGTGGGAGGGGCGAAGCGGCGAGCCCCGGTGGCCGCAGCGGCCCGAGCGGCGACACCACCGCCCGCGCACGCGAGGAACCGGCGAGGGCCGACCTCGCGACCGACCGCGCGGGCGGGGGCGAGCCGGGCGGAGGAGAGCCGGCGCGCGCGAGAACCGCCGCCAGCGGCACGGTGTGGGTGGCGGGCTCCGTGGGCCCCTACGGGGCGGTGCTCGCCGACGGCAGCGAGTACCGCGGCCGATACGGGCTGAGCGTGCGCGAGCTGACGGACTTCCACCGGCCCCGCATCGCGGCACTGGCCTCCGCGCGACCCGACGCGCTGGCCCTGGAGACGGTGCCGGACATCGACGAGGCGGAAGCGATGCTGTGGGCGGCCGAGAGCCACCCGATCCCGGTATGGCTCTCGTACAGCATCCAGGGGCGCACGACCCGCGCCGGCCAGCCGCTGGAGCGGGCGTTCGCCCTCGCGGCCGACAACGACCAGGTGATCGCCGTGGGGGTGAACTGCTGCACGCCCGCCGACGCCGACGGCGCGGTACGGCTGGCGGCGCTGGTCACCGGCAAACCGGTGGTCGTCTACCCGAACAGCGGAGAGGGCTGGGACGCGACAGCGCGGGACTGGCGCGGTCACCACACCTTCGATCCACGGCGAGTCGCCGCGTGGCAGGCCGAAGGGGCGCGACTCATCGGTGGCTGCTGCCGCGTGGCCCCCGACCGCATCGCCGACCTCGCCAAGGCCATGCACGGATGACCAAGGAGGCCGGGGCGCCGGGGCGGGGGAGGCTGGGGCGGGGCGCGGGGTTTCCGACATCTGTCGGCAAGTGCCGTGGGGGTGGGTCGGGGGTGGCGGCGGAGGGTGGGGTGTGGGCTTGGCGGCGAGGGAGGCTGGGGGCGGTGGCGTAACGCTTGTGGGGGTCGGGTGGGGCGGGTTTCGGCCGGCTGCCGTGGGGGCGGCGAGGAGGGGGGAAGTGGTGCGGGAGGTGCCGCGAGCGATGTGCGGGGAGGCGGCTTGGGGTGAGGATAGGGGCATGGGATTCCATGTCGACTCCGAGGCCGGGCGGCTCCGTCGCGTCATCTTGCACCGCCCCGACCTGGAGCTGAAGCGGCTCACTCCGACCAACAAGGACGCGCTCCTGTTCGATGACGTGCTGTGGGTGCGGCGGGCCAGACAGGAGCACGACGGGTTCGCCGACGTCCTGCGCGACCGGGGGGTGGAGGTGCATCTCTTCGGTGATCTGTTGGCCGAGAGCCTCGCGGTGCCCGAGGCGCGCTCCCTGGTGTTGGACCGGGTCTTCGACGAGAAGGAGTACGGACCGCTGGCGACCGATCACCTGCGGGCCGCCTTCGAGGAGTTGTCGGCGCCGGAGTTGGCGCAGGCGCTGGTGGGCGGCCAGACCAAGCGGGAGTTCCTGGAGCGGCGCCCGGAGCCGGTGTCGGTGCGCTTCCACGCGATGGAGCCGGACGACTTCGTCGTGCATCCGCTGCCCAACCACCTCTTCACGCGCGACGCCTCGGCCTGGGTGTACGACGGGGTGTCGATCAACGCGATGCGCTGGCCGGCGCGTTGGCACGAGACGGTGCACTATGAGGCGGTGTACCGGCACCACCCGCTGTTCGCGCGCACGGACTTCCACGTGTGGTCGGAGGGGCAGGCGGCGTTTCCGTCCACCATCGAGGGCGGCGACGTGCTGGTGATCGGCAACGGCGCGGTGTTGATCGGTATGAGCGAGCGGACCACCCCGCAGGCGGTGGAGATGCTGGCGCGCGGGCTGTTCGCGGCCGGTTCGGCCCGTACGATCGTGGCGCTCGACATGCCCAAGGGGCGGGCGTTCATGCACCTGGACACGGTGATGACGATGGTGGACGGGGACACCTTCACGCAGTACGCGGGCCTGGGGATGCTGCGGTCGTACACCATCGAGCCGGGGGTGGAGGAGCGGGACCTCAAGGTCACCGACCACCCGCCGGAGCACATGCACCGGGCCATAGCCGCCGCGCTGGGCCTGGACTCGATCCGGGTGCTGACCGCCACACAGGACGTGCACGCCGCCGAGCGCGAGCAGTGGGACGACGGGTGCAACGTGCTGGCCGTCGAGCCGGGCGTGGTCGTCGCGTACGAGCGCAACGCCACCACCAACACCTATCTGCGCAAGTGCGGCATCGAGGTGATCACCATCCCGGGCAGCGAACTCGGTCGCGGTCGGGGCGGGCCCCGGTGCATGAGCTGCCCGGTGGAGCGCGACGCGGTGTGAGGACCCGCCACCGGCCCTCACCCACGGGACGTACCGCTTGGCCGCCACGCGCGGCGGGGCGCCTCCGACGCGTCGGAGGCCGACCCCGCCGCGCGGCTCCCCGGGGGCCGGAGCGGGGCGCGGGTGCGCGACTGCGGGCGCGGGGCGGTGGGGGCGCCTCCGGAGGAGGGGCGTCGGGGCGCGGGGCGGGGGATGTCGTGGGAGCGGCGGGAGAGTGAAGGGAGGTGGGGGAGCGGGCGAAGAGCGCTGGGCGGAGGGTGTCGCGGGCGAGGGGGCCGGGCATCCTGGCAGGGCGTCGGGTGCCGGTGCGCGTGGGGCCGGGCGGCGGGGGAGCGGACACGGTTGCATATAAATGCCGCCATACGTATATGCTTCCGAGGTTCCCGAACGCTGCGACCTAGGAGCCTGCCATGGCGAGCGACCTCTTCGGCCGTCACTTCCTCAAGGAGCTGGACTTCACCGCGGACGAGTTCCTGCGCCTGGTGGAGCTGGCCGCCGAGCTCAAGGCCGCCAAGCGCGCGGGCGCCGAGGTCAGGCGGCTGTCCGGGAAGAACGTGGCGCTCATATTCGAGAAGACCTCGACCCGTACCCGCTGCGCCTTCGAGGTCGCGGCGGCCGACCAGGGCGCCTCGACCACCTATCTCGACCCCGCGGGTTCGCAGCTCGGTCACAAGGAGTCGGTCAAGGACACCGCGCGGGTCCTCGGCCGGATGTTCGACGCGATCCAGTACCGGGGCGCGGGCCAGTCGATCGTCGAGGAACTGGCCGCGCACGCCGGGGTGCCGGTCTACAACGGCCTCACCGACGAGTGGCACCCCACGCAGATGCTGGCCGACGTGCTGACCATGACCGAGCACACGACCAAGCCGCTGACCGAGGTGGCGTACGCCTGCCTCGGCGACGCCCGCGCCAACATGGGGCACTCCTACCTGGTCACCGGCGCGTTGCTCGGCATGGACGTACGCGTGGTCGCCCCGCGCGCCCTGTGGCCCGCCGACGAGGTCGTGGCGCACGCCCGCCGGCTCGCCGCCGACTCGGGGGCCCGTCTCACGCTCACCGAGGACGTCGCGGAGGGCGTGCGCGGCGCGGACTTCGTCGCCACCGACGTGTGGGTCTCCATGGGCGAGCCGAGCGAGGTGTGGGACGAGCGCATCGCGCTGTTGCGCCCGTACGCGGTGACGATGGACGTGCTGCGCGCCACGGGCAACCCCGACGTGCGGTTCCTGCACTGTCTGCCGGCCTTCCACGACCTGGGGACGAGTGTCGGCCGTGACATCCACGCGCGGTACGGGCTGACCTCCCTGGAGGTCACGGACGAGGTGTTCGAGTCCGCGTACTCGGTGGTCTTCGACGAGGCGGAGAACCGGATGCACACGATCAAGGCCATGATGGTCGCCACGCTGGCCCGCGATGAGTGAATAGTCATACGCTCTGCTGCGCAATCATGCGGCCGGGGCGCTTAGCATGGTGAACGGAAGTGGGGTTCGGGCGTACCGCCGCGGGCCCCTTTTCGCCGCGTCGGCTCGGCCGACGCCGCCCGAGCGTGCCGCGCCCGGCCCCCACCGCGCCTGATCGACAGGGCCGGGCCGCCGTGTGCCGTGGTCGCGGGCGAGGCGATCCTCCCGCACCGCCCGCCAGTCCCACGGAAGAGAACCACCGCATGCCCTCGCGTCCACTCCGCGTCAAGTCGCCCGACGTCCTTATCGCCGAGTCCGGCGCGGACCGCGCGGGGCACGGCCTGCGCCGCACCATGGGCCTGTTCCAGCTCGTGTGCTTCGGCGTCGGCGCGATCGTGGGCACCGGCATCTTCGTCGGGCTCTCGGACACGGTCGCCGAGGCCGGGCCGGCCACCGTGCTCACCTTCGTCCTGGCGGCCGTGACCTGCGTACTGACCGCCTTCTCCTTCGCCGAGCTCGGCGGCGCCATCCCGGTCTCGGGCAGCTCCTACTCCTACGCGTACGCCACCCTGGGCGAGGGCGTGGCGTTCATCACCGGCTGGTGTCTGCTCCTGGAGTACGGCGTCTCGGTGTCGGCCGTCGCGGTGGGCTGGGGCCAGTACCTGAACGAGTTGCTGCACAGCGTGTTCGGCTGGCAGTTGCCCGCCGCGCTCTCCAATCCGCCCGGCGAAGGCGGCATCGTCAACGTCCCGGCCGTCGTGGTCATCGCGCTGGCCGCGTCGCTGCTGGTGCGCGGGGTGCGGGAGAGCGCCCGCGCGACGGCGGCCATGGCGGTCCTCAAGCTCGGGGTCCTCGCGCTGTTCTGCGCCATCGCCTTCACGGCGTTCGACGGGGGCAACCTCACCCCGTTCGCGGCGCACGGGCTGGCCGGGGTGACCTCCGGGGCCTCCGTCGCCTTCTTCTCCTACATCGGCTTCGACGCGATCACCACCGCCGGCGAGGAGGTGAAGAACCCGCGTCGGACCGTTCCGTTGGCGATCATGGTCTGTATCGGCGTGGTCACGCTGCTGTACTGCCTGGTCGCGTTGGCCGCCATCGGCGCGCTGTCGGCCGACGAGGTGGCCGGCAAGCCGGCGGCCCTGTCGCTGATCGTCAACCGGGTCACCGGCTCCGCGGTGGGTGGCGGCGTGATCGCCTTCGGCGCGATCGTGGCCATCGCCTCGGTGGTCCTCACGGTGACCTACGGGCAGACCCGCATCCTGATGTCCATGTCCCGGGACGGCCTGATCCCCGGCGTCTTCGAGCGGATCTCGCCGAAGACGGCGACGCCGGTCGCCGGCACGTGGATCGTCGCCGCGGTGTTCGCGGTGCCGGCGGCCGTGGTGCCGCTCAAGGTGGTGCTCGACCTGACCACGATCGGCACGCTGTCGGCCATGGTGATCGTCAACGTCGCCGTGATCGTGCTGCGCCGCTCCCGCCCGGACCTCTCCCGCCCCTTCCGCACCCCGCTCTTCCCGCTGCCCCCGCTGCTCGGCATCGCCTGCTGCGGCTATCTGATCTACGGAACGGGCACGGCGACCTGGCTGCAGTTCGGCGTCTTCCTACTGGTGGGGGTGGGTCTGTACCTGGGGTACGGGCGACGGCACTCCCGGCTGCGCGCGGCCCGACCCCAGGACCCGGACCAGCCCCAGGGCCAGCCCCAGCACCCGGGCCAGGGCCCTGACCGGGATCGGGATCGGAGCCGGGATCCGGAGCGGGACCCCGACCGGGGTCGGAGCCGGGACCCGGAGCAGGGCCAGGACCGGGACGCGCCAGCGGTGACCCACATCCCGGGCTGACGGGCTGACGGGCTGACGAGCGGACGGACCGAGGGGCCGCCGCGCTCGCCGCATATCGCGTACCCGTGACGGAAGTCACGAACGGGTGATAGCTTCGAAGGGCTGCGGGCACCTGCCGTACGGCTCAAGGAGGCCATGCGTATGAGTCCGTTCACCGGCTCGGCGTCGCCAACACGGGAGTGGGAGCACCTGCGGCTCACCCTCGACGGCGCCGTGGCCACCGTCACCCTGGCCCGTCCCGACAAGCTCAACGCGCTGACCTTCGGTGCCTACGCCGACCTGCGGGATCTGCTGGCCGAGCTGTCCCGGAGCCGTTCCGTACGCGCCCTGGTACTGGCCGGCGCGGGGCGCGGGTTCTGCTCCGGGGGCGACGTCGACGAGATCATCGGGGCCACGCTGGGCATGGGCACCGACGCGCTGCTCGACTTCAACCGGATGACCGGGCAGGTGGTGCGGGCGGTGCGGGAGTGCCCGTTCCCCGTGATCGCCGCGGTGCACGGGGTCGCCGCGGGCGCCGGCGCGGTGCTCGCGCTGGCCGCCGACTTCCGGATCGCCGACCCGAGCGCCCGGTTCGCGTTCCTGTTCACCCGGGTCGGCCTCTCCGGCGGCGACATGGGCGCGGCCTACCTGCTGCCCCGCGTCGTCGGCCTCGGACACGCCACCCGGCTGCTCATGCTCGGCGAGCCGGTGCGCGCCGCCGAGGCCGAGCGCATCGGCCTGCTCAGCCAGCTCACCGACGAGGGACAGGCGGACGCCGAGGCCACCCGGCTGGCCCACCGCCTCGCCCAGGGCCCCGCCCTGGGATACGCCCAGACCAAGGCACTGCTCACCGCCGAACTCGACATGCCGCTGGCCGCCGCCATCGAACTGGACGCCGCGACCCAGGCCCTGCTGATGAACAGCGCCGACTACGCCGAGTTCCACGCGGCCTTCACCGGCAAGCGCCCGCCCGCCTGGCAGGGGCGGTGACCGTGCCCGGCCCCGTCGCCGCGCGGGTCGCGGTCATCGGCGGCGGACCCGCCGGCCTGTACGCCGCCGCGCTGCTCAAGCGGTTGCGCCCACAGCGCGAGGTCGCCGTCTGGGAGCGGGGCGAGCCACGGACCACGTTCGGCTTCGGCGTGGTGCTCTCGGACGAGACGCTGGGCGGCATCGAGCACGCCGACCCGGTGGTCTACCAGGCGCTCAGCCGCGAGTTCGTGCGCTGGGAGAGCATCGACGTGGTGCGCGACGGCCGGGTGCTGACCTCCGGGGGCCACGGCTTCGCTGCCCTGGGCCGCCAGCGGCTCCTGGAGATCCTGCACGCGCGCTGCCGCGCGCTGGGCGTCGTCCTGCACACGCGCACCCCCGCGCCGCCGGCCGCCGTCCTCGCCCGCGACCACGACCTGGTCGTGGCCGCCGACGGTGTCCACAGCGCCACCCGCACCGCGCACGCCGACGTCTTCGCGCCGCGGATCACCACGCACCGCTGCCGGTACATCTGGCTGGCCGCCGACTTCGCGCTCGACGCCTTCCGCTTCGAGGTCGCCCAGACCCCGCACGGCGTACTGCAACTGCACGCCTACCCCTACGCCCGTGCCCCACGACCGCCCGCCGACGGCACCCCCCACGCCCCCGCCGACGGCTCTCACGCGGCCGGCGCCAGCACCGTCATCGTCGAGGCCCGCGAGGAGGTGTGGCGGGCGGCCGGACTGGACGGGTACGACGAGGAGGAGTCCGCGCGGGCGTGCGCGGAACTGTTCGCCGACGCGCTCGGCGGCCGGCCGCTGCGCGGCAACGCCTCGGCCTGGACGGCCTTTCGTACCGTCACCAACGAGCGCTGGTCCCACGGGCCCGTCGTGCTCCTCGGCGACGCCGCGCACACCGCGCACTTCTCCATCGGCTCGGGCACCAAACTCGCCGTCGAGGACGCGCTCGCGCTCGCCGCCTGCCTGGAGGAACACCCCACCGTCGCCGAGGCGCTCGCCGCGTACGAGGCCGAGCGGCGGCCCGTGGTGGCCTCCACCCAGCGCGCGGCCGGCGCGAGCCTGCGCTGGTTCGAGCACCTGGCCGACTACCTGGACCAGCCGCCGCGCCAGTTCGCGTTCAACCTGCTCACCCGCAGCCGCCGGGTCACCCACGAGAACCTGCGACTGCGGGACGCGGACTTCGTCGCCGCCGTCGAGCGCGAGGCGGGCCTGCCGCCGCACACCCCGCCCATGTTCACCCCGCTCACCCTGCGCGGACTGACCCTGCGCAACCGCGTCGTGGTCTCCCCGATGGACATGTACTCCGCCACCCAGGGCACCCCGCGCGACTTCCACCTGGTCCACCTGGGCGCCCGCGCGCAGGGCGGCGCCGGGCTGGTGATGACCGAGATGGTGTGCGTGAGCCCCACCGGGCGCATCACCCCCGGCTGCGCGGGCCTGTACGCGGACGAGCACGAGGGGGCCTGGCGGCGGATCACCGACTTCGTGCACACCGCCTCACCCGGCGCGGCGATCGGCGTCCAACTCGGGCACAGCGGACGCAAGGGCTCCACCCGGCTGATGTGGCAGGGCGTCGACGAGCCGCTGCCCAGCGGCAACTGGCCGCTGGTGGCCCCCTCCCCGCTGCCCTACCGGCCCGGCGTGAGCCAGGTGCCGCACGCACTGGACGCCGCCGGCCTCGCCGAGATCCGCGAGCAGTTCGTGGCCGCCGCGCTGCGCGCCGCCCGCGCCGGTTTCGACCTGCTCGAACTGCACTGCGCCCACGGCTATCTGCTCTCCGGCTTCCTCTCCCCGCTGACCAACCAGCGCACCGACGCCTACGGCGGCGACCTGGCCGGCCGGTTGCGCTACCCACTGGAGGTCTTCGACGCGGTACGCGCCGTCTGGCCCGCGCACGCGCCGATGACGGTGCGCGTCTCCGCGACCGACTGGGCACCCGGCGGCACCACGGCCGAGGAGGCCGTCGCCATCGCCGCGGCGTTCGCCGCGCACGGCGCCGACGCCATCGACGTCTCCACCGGCCAGGTCGTGGCCCACGAACAGCCCGAGAGGGGCCGCTCGTACCAGACGCCCTACGCCGACCGCATCCGCAACGAACTCGGCGTGCCGGTCATCGCGGTGGGCGCCATCTCCTCCTGGGACGACGTCAACTCGCTGCTGCTGGCCGGCCGGGCCGACCTGTGCGCGCTGGCCAGACCGCACCTGTACGACCCGCACTGGACGCTGCACGCGGCGGCCGAGCAGGGGTACAGCGGCCCGGGCGCGCCCTGGCCGACGCCCTACCAGGCCGGCAGCCGCCGGCCGCCCACCGGACGCACGGAGGACCCCAAGCCGCGTCTGACTCTGCGCGCCCCGCGCGCCGGCTGAGCGCGCACCGCCCCGGCACCGGGGCACCGGGCCGCGTCGGGTGCGCCCCGGCGTGGCGCGCGGCCGGCCCCACCAGCCTCCCCGGGGCCGGCCGCGGCGCGAGCGGCCCGGGGGCCTGGGCCTGGGCCTGGGGCGGGGCGGCGGTGCGGGTGGGACGGTGGTGCGGTGCGCGCGGGCCGGCCGGGCCCCCGGGGCGACGTGCTCCCGGGCCGGCGGAGTTCCGGGCCAGTGGGGTTGCGGACCAGTGGGGCTCGGGTCAGCCGTTCGTGGTGCGTACGGTGCTCATGACCTTCTTGATCTCGGCGTCGGTCAGCGCGTTGGGGACGCCCTGGTCCGCGTAGATCACCCAGCCGTGCATGGTGCCGTCCGGCAGCTTCTGCGCGATGCTGTGCACGACGGCCGTGGCCGGCACGCAGGGGCTCGGCCGGTGGGTGACGGTGACCTTGGCGGTCGCGGTGAACCCGGTGATGCCGCCCTCGTTCCACGGCTTGGCCTGGCTGACCTCGATCTTGGGCTTGTGGTCCGGGCCGCCGTACGCGGCGAAGCCCCAGTTGCCCGCCCAGTTGCGGGCGTTCTCCTGGAGCGTGCCGTCCTTGCCGCCGCCGGTGGTGCCGACGGTGGCGAGCTGGCCCTTGCCGGCCTCGCCCAGCGCCTTGGGGTTGGGGCTGGACGCGCAGCCGCCCTCACGGTAGTTGGCGGCACCGGTCATCACGACGATCGGCTCACCGTCCTTGTCGGTGTAGGACAGGGCGGTGTTCTGGTCGATGAGCTTCCACCGCGCCGAGGTGGCGGGCACGTCGTAGCGGAAGTGGTGTTCCGCGCGGGTCTGCGTCTGCCACCCGGCGACGACCGGCTTGTCGCCGGCGGGCGCGGCCGGCGTCGCGGCGCCGGGGGAGGCGGGCGCGGACGAGCCGTCGGTCGCGGGCTGGGACGAGGAGCCCTTGGCGCCCTCGTCCGTGCCCCCGTCGGCGTCCTCGTTGCATCCGCTCAGCGCGAGAACCAGGCCGAGGCCGGCCGCGGCGAGGACGGTCGCGCGGCGACGCGACCGCGCCGGGCCGGATCGCTGGTGCTGACGATGCTGACGGGGGCTGTGTGACGTAGACATGATCAGTAGCCTAGGTGGTGCGTGACGCTGTTCGCGCAGGTGGTGGGGGTTCAGTGCGGGAGCGCGCCCACACGACGGCGCCCCACGCCCACGGCCCGCCCGCCAACCCCCAATCCACGCCCGGCCCTTCACCCCTCGGCCGCCGCGCCGGCGACCGGGAGCCGCCCTGGTCAGCGCGTACCGCCCCAGGCCCCCGCCGCCGCATCCGCGCCCCCGAATCCCGCGCCCGGTCACGGCCGGCCCCACCCACCTCACTCCGCCCGGCCGCCCGCCTCGATGTGCGCCAGCTCAGCCCCGCGCCTGCCCGGCCCCCCACCTGCCAGGCCGCGCCTCAGGCCCGCCGTGTGTCAGGCAGGTTCCGCCGTCCTGGGCGGCGCCAGCATCAGCGCCGCCGCCGCGCGGTCACACGCGGTCCGCCAGGGCGACACCGCGCCCAGAGCCTGGCCGTACGCGGCGAGCGGAGCCGCGCCCTGGCCATGGGCGGAGTCCCACTCGGCGAAGAACAGCGCCCCCAGCGCGGCCACCCCCAGCGCGTTGCCCATCTGGTCGACGGTGGTGAGCACACCCCCCCCGCCGCGCCCACGTCCCGGGCCGGCACCCCGGCCAGGATCACGTTCACCGGCAACGGCGCGCTCAGCCCGAGCCTCAGTCCGCCGACGAACAGCGGCGCCGCCAACTCCCCGTACGAGGGCGTCGCCCCCTCCCGTACGACGAGCAGCAACAGCCCCTGCGCGAGGGCCAGGGGCGAGCGTGCCGCAGACGAGCAGGGCAGGCCGCCCGGCGCGCTCCGCGTACCGCACGCCGATGCCGGAGGTGAGGATCGAGCCGATCGCGTACGGGAGGACGACCAGCCCCGTCTCCGGGTCCGACCGTCCGGTGCCCCACTGGAGATAGAGGGAGAGCATCAGGAAGAACGCCCCGATCGCCCCGAAGAACAGCGCGGAGGCGGCCAGGCCCGCGCGAAACGCCCGCACGCGCGGCAGCGCCGGATCGAGGAGGGGCGGCTCACCGCGCGCGGTCAGCCGCCGCCCGTGGTGCCACAGGAGCACACCGGTGGGTACGGACGCGGCCAGCAGGACGAACCCCCACCAGGGCCGGCCCCGGTCGCGGCCCTGGACCAGGGGGAGCACCCCACGGCGGGCACCCCCGTGACAGGCCATCCCACGACGCGCGGTCGCCGGGCGGGCAGCCATGGGGCGGGCCGGCGCCGGGCGGGCAGGCTTCCCAGGCGAGGTCGCGTCGCGTGGAGCCGCACCGGCTGGCCGTCTGGTCGGGGCGCTGGTACCCGCTCGCCTGGGCCTCGGCCGGGCCGCCTGGGCCGCCTTCCGCGTGGACCGCGTCACCCCCGGCCCGCCCCCGCCGCCCGCTTCACCCCACGCGCCCCGCCGAGCACCGACCCGGCGCCGTTCGTCACCGGCGGACTCGACCGGGGCGACGTCCCCGACCCCTGGCCCTGCCGTGGCGTGGTCCCGCTCGACGCGCCGGCCACCGTGATCGCCCGCTGGGCGCCGGGCGGCGCCCGGGCGGAGGAGGTCGGCGCGAACCGCTGCCGGCTCACCCTCGGCGCCTGGTCGTGGACCGGGCTCGCCGCCCTCATCGGCACGTTCGGCAGCGACATCGCGGTGGTCGGCCCGCCCGAACTGGCCGCCGCGTGCGCCACGCTGGCCCGCCGCTACGCCGCCGCCAGCCGCTCCACGCCCCCACCCGACCCCGACCCGTCCTGAGCGAGCCGGCCGGCACGGGCCGGACACGCCCGGACCCGCCGCCTCAGCCCGACTCCTCGCGCGCGAACACCGCGCCCGCGTCCCGCAGTCGGTCGTGCAGGCCCGCGAACACGCGCGCCGAACGCTCACCCGGCCAGTGCGCAGGCAGCAGCGCCGGCGGCAACCCCGGGTCGGCGTAGGGGAGGGCGCGCCAGGAGTCGAGGGCCAGCAGGTAGTCCCGGTAGGCGTCGGCCGGCGGCACGGTGGTCCGCCGTGTCCAGCGCCGGAGCACCGGCTCGTGGGTGGCGAGGAAGGCGAGGTGCCGGGCGGCCAGCGCGTCCAGGTCCCACCACCGGCGCACCGCCTCGGCCGTCGCCTCGAAGCCCGTGTGCGCGCCCCGGAACAGGTCCACGTACCCGGCCAGGCCCAGCCGGTTCAGGGTGTGCCGGGTCTCCTCGTACAGCTGGCCCGGGGCGATCCACACGCCGGGCGCGGCGGTGCCGAAGCCGAGCCGGGCGAGCCGGGAGCGCAACAGGTGGCGCTTGTTGCGTTCGTGTTCGGGCACCGAGAAGACGGCGAGCAACCAGTCGCCCGCCTCCGCGCCCACCGCGCCGTCACGCGCGCCCGGAGCGCCCCGTGTGCCGGACGCGCCGCGCGTGTCTGACGCGTCGGGGGTGGTCGCGGGGCGGGTGGTCAGGCGGTAGGCGTCCAGGCGGCCGTAGATGCGCCGGTCGCCGTCGTCCAGGAGTTGGACGGCGTCGGGCGAGGGCGCGTAACCGGCCGCGCCCCGCGCCGTCTTCGCGGGCACCAGCAGCCCGCGCCGCTTGAGCCGGGAGACCGCCGAACGCACCGACGGCGGGTCCACGCCCACCGCGCCGAGCAGCCGGATCAGCGTGGCCACCGGCACCGTCTCGGGCACCCCGGTGCGGTCGGCGCCACGGCCGTAGGCGCCGTAGTACGTCACGATCAGGGAGCGCGGGGTGTGCTGGGCGAGCGCGGGATCGGTCACGCGGTCACTCTAGAGCCGCCCCCGGGGCGCCCTCGCGCAGCCGGTACCGCTGGAGTTTGCCGGTGGGGGTGCGGGGCAGCGCGGACAGGAAGTGGATCTCACGGGGGCACTTGTACGGGGCCAGCTCGGCCCGGACGAAGTCCTTGAGGCCCGCCGCCGCGTCCGGCCCGGACCGCGCGCCCGCGCGCAGCACCACGTGGGCGACGACCACGGTGCCGCGCCGCTCGTCGGGCCGTCCCGTCACCGCGGCCTCCACCACGTCGGGGTGGCGCAGCAGGGCCTCCTCCACCTCGGGCCCGGCGATGTTGTACCCGGCCGAGATGATCATGTCGTCCGTGCGGGCCACGAAGCGGAAGTAGCCGTCGGGTTCGCGGACGTAGGTGTCGCCGGTGAGGTTCCACCCCCCGCGCACGTACGCGCGTTGCCGCGCGTCGGCCAGGTAGCGGCAACCGGTGGGGCCGCGCACCGCGAGCAGGCCCGGTTGGCCGTCCGGCAGTGGCGCCCCGTCCTGGCCCACCACGCGCGCCTCGAAGCCGGGCACCGGAACGCCGGTGGTTCCCGGGCGGATCGCGTCGTCGGCGGCGGCGATGAAGATGTGCAGCAACTCGGTGGCGCCGATGCCGTTGATCAGCCGCAGCCCGGTGGCCGCGTGCCAGGCGTGCCACAGCGCGGCGGGCAGGTTCTCGCCCGCCGACACACAGCGCCGCAGCGAGGACACGTCGTGCTCCGCCAGCCGCTCCAGCATCGCCCGGTAGGCGGTGGGCGCGGTGAACAGGACCGTGACCCGGTGCGTGGCGATGTCCCGCAGCAGCTTGGCCGGACCGGCCCAGGCGTCCAACAGGGCCGAGGCACCGGCCCGCAGCGGGAAGATCACCAGCCCGCCGAGGCCGAAGGTGAAGCCCAGCGGCGGGCTGCCCGCGAACACGTCGTCCGGACGGGGACGCAGCACCTGCGCCGAGAACGTGTCGGCGACCGCCAGCACGTCCCGGTGGAAGTGCAGGCACCCCTTGGGTCGCCCGGTGGTGCCCGAGGTGAAGGCGATCAGCGCCACGTCGTCGGCCGCCGTCGGAACCGCCTCGTACGCGCCGACGTGGGCGGCGGCCAGCCGTAACAGGTCGTCGGAGGCGGACGAGCCGTACGTGGTGATCCGCAGCCCCGGCACGCGGGCCGCTTCCAGGTGGTCGAGAGAGCCGACGGCGCACACCGCGTGCCGCACCCGGGCCAGTTCGCAGATGGTCGCCAGCTCCTGGGGCCGCTGGTTGGCCAGCACGGTCACCGCGACGCCCCCGACCTTGACCACCGCCAGCCAACAGGCGGCCAGCCATGGCGAGGTCGGGCCGCGCAGCAACACCCGGTTGCCGGGCCGCACCCCGAGGTCCTCGGCGAGCGCGTGCGCGAGCTGGTCGACCCGGGTGCGCAGTTCGCCGTACGTCCAACGCTGCCCGTCGCCGCCGCGCAACGCGACCCGGTCGGCGCCACGCCGACCGTCGACCTCCGCCAGGAGTTCGACGGCGCAGTTGAGCCGGTCCGGATAGCGGGGCGCGGGCGGATCGCGCAGCAGGGTCGGCCATTCCCGTGGGGGCGGGAGGTGGTCACGGGTGAAGGTGTCGGTGTGCGCCGACGGCGTGAGCTCCATGGCGGATGCGCCCCCTCTGACCGGTGGAGAAGTGCGGCAGTCCTGTCCCGAGGTGCCTCGCCAGCGTAACGTGTTGGTGACGGCAGTCAACATGTCGCGATAAAGGAGGGGTGTCGATGAGCGCCTTCGCCCTCGACCCGCAGCAGCGCGCGTGGTGCGCCACGCTGCGCACCACCGCCGCCGAACGCCTGCGCCCGCTGGCCGAGCGCGGCACGCCCGGCCGGGTGAACCGCCCACTGGTAGCGGCCCTGGGCGACCTCGGCCTGCTAGGCCGGCTCTTCGCGGGCGCGGACGCGAACGACGGAGCCGATGCCGCTACCGGTGCCGGCACGCCGGCCAGGCCCGGCCCCCGGGGCGAGGCGGCTGCGGGCCCCGGAGCCGACCCCGGAACCGGAACTGGCAGCACCGTCGACCCCGGCGCGGGCCCCGACCCGGACCGGGGCACGGGTCCCGCCGACGCCGGCGGAGGAAACGGCCCGGGCAGGCCCGACCCCACCGGTTCACGGACGGGTGACGAGGGCGCCCCGAGCGCGGTACGCGCCCTTGACCTGTGCCTGCTCCGCGAGTCGCTGGCCAGCCAGAGCACGGAGGCCGAGACGGCGCTCGCCCTCCAGGGCCTGGGCGGCTACCCGGTGGCCCAGTCCGGCACACCCGAGCAGCGCGCCCGCTGGCTGCCGGAGGTGGTGGCGGGGCGGGCCGTGGCGGCCTTCGCGCTCAGCGAGTCCGGGGCCGGCTCCGACGCCGCGGCCCTCGCGCTCGCGGCGCGCCCGGTGAGCGCCGGCCGCCCCGGCGGCACGGCCGACGGCGGAGCCACGGAATGGGAGCTGACCGGCGAGAAGTGCTGGATCTCCAACGCCCCCGAGGCCGACTTCTACACCGTCTTCGCCCGCACCACCCCCGGCGCGGGCAGCCGGGGCATCACCGCGTTCCTGGTCCCCGCCGACCGCCCCGGTCTGACCGGCGAGCCCTTGGAGATGCTCAGCCCACACCCGATCGGCCGACTGACCTTCGACGCCGTTCCCGTCACCCGCGCCGACGTGCTCGGCGAGGTGGACGCCGGGTTCAAGGTCGCCATGCGCACCCTGAACCTGCTGCGGCCCAGCGTCGGCGCCTTCGCCGTCGGCATGGCGGACCAGGCCCTCGGCCTGGCCCTGAACCACGCGCGGCGGCGCACGGCGTTCGGCGGCGTGCTACGGGACCTGCAGGCCGTCTCGCACCAACTCGCGGAGATGGCCACCCGCACCGAGGCCGCCCGGCTGCTCGTCTACGCCGCGGCCCACGCCTACGACACGGGCCAGCCCGACATCGCCCGCCGCTCGGCGATGGCCAAACTGCTGGCCACCGAGACCGCCCAGTACGTCGTGGACGCCGCCGTCCAGATCCACGGCGCCCGCGCGCTGGAACGCGGCCACCCGCTGGAGCACCTGTACCGCGAGGTGCGCGCGCCCCGCATCTACGAGGGCGCCACGGAAGTCCAGCGCACCATCATCGCGAAGGAGCTCTACCGATGACCCCCGCGACCCCCGCCCCCGACCACCGCCCGCCGCCGACCACGCCACAGCGCCCTCCCCAGGCCCCGCCGCCCCCGCCCTCGCCGGGGGCCGCTCCTCCGGCCTCGGCCGCGACGCCGGCCCCGCCCACGACGCCGGCTCCACCGCTGCGCCGCGTCAACCCCGCCGAACTCTCGCCACCCACCGGCTTCTCCCACGCCGTCACGGCCACCGGCGCCACATTGGTCTTCCTCGCCGGACAGACCGCACTCGACGGCGCGGGCCGACTGGTGCCGGACCCGCTCCCCGCCCAGTTCGAACGCGCCCTGGGCAACCTGCTCACCGCGCTGCGCGAGGCCGGCGGCCGGCCCGACCACCTCGCGCGGGTCACGGTCTACGCCACCGACCTCGCCGACTACCGCGCCCACGCCCCCGAACTCGGCCGCGTCTGGCGCCGCCTGGCGGGCCGCGACTACCCGGCCATGGCCGTGGTGGGCGTGGTCCGACTCTGGGACGAACAGGCCCTGGTGGAACTGGACGGCATCGCCCTGCTGCCGTGAGGCGGTGAGTGGGTCGGGCAGTGGGGCGGTGCGTCGTGAGTGGGTGGCGTGGTGCGCCGGTGCGCCGGCCGGCCGGCGGCCGGGACGCCCCGTGTCGGGCCCCGCTCGCGGCGGCGCCCCCTGCCCTGCCGGGCGCCCCCGACCCCCTCGGGCGAGCTCTCGATTCCAGCCCAGTCCAGCTCAGCCCAGTCCAGCCGCGCGGCCGGCCGCCCGGCGGTGCCGTTCCGCTGGCCAACTCCACGATATCCGCAGGCCAGTTACCCGCCCTGCGTCAGACGGCGTAGTTCCCCGTACCACTGCGGGAGCATCGGCCCGTGGGCCATGCGTCCCCAGAAGTCCCACAACGTCAAACCGTCGTTGGATGCTTCGCCCCAGCCCCACCCCGTAGCGTTCAAGACATCACACAGTCAGCGCACCGCGAGAACGGGGGCGGAGAAATGAGGAAGACGGGGGAGCGGGCGCCGGCCGTCCGCGAGGGGGAGCGTGGCGCGGCGGCGCGTGGTCAACGCCGCCCCGCCATGCCAGGCCCGCACCGCCCGCCGGGACCGGTACGAGAGGCGGCCCCGGCGCGCGGCCGGCACTCGCGGGCATCGCTCATACGCACCGGTCCGCGCGCCCCACTCACGGCGTGACGCCGCCTCGGCCCAGCGCGGCGACCTCCCGCACGGCCGCCACGAAGGCGTCCGGGCGCTCCCGCGGCAGATGGTGACCGGCCCCGTCGATCACGTAGTGACGGCGAGGGCCTGTGAAGTGCGCCTGTGACGCAGTGCCGTCGGTCCACAGAGTGATGCCGTCCTCCCGCCCGTCGAGTGTGACGGTCGGGACGGTGATGGGAGGCTGCCGCGAGAGTCGCCGCTCCAGGGGTTCGTAACGGGGGGCTCCTGGTGCGGCGGCCAGGCGGTGGCGATAGCTGTGCAGCACGATGTCGACGTAGTCCGGATTCGTCCACAAGGTCGCGGCCTCGTCCAACTCGGCCTCGGTGAAACGCCACTGAGGTGAGGCCCGGCGCCAGATGACCCGAGCGAACTCCTTGGGGTCCTGTGCCAGACCCCTGCGGCCCCGCTCGGTGAGGAAGTAGAAGAAGTACCAGAACCCGTTCTCCACGGAGGGAGCCAACGGCTGCTGAGCGGCGGCCAGATGCTGGATCAGATAGTTGTTCACGGAGACCAGGCCGAGACAGCGCTCGGGCCACAGCGCGGCGACGACATTGGCGGCCCGCCCGCCCCAGTCGTAGCCGGCCAGCAGGGCCTGTCCGATGTCAAGCGCGTCGAGGAACGCGAGGAGGTCCGCCCCGATGGCGGCCTGCTGCCCCGACCTGTCGGTATCCGAGTCCAGAAAGACGGTCGGCCCGTGCCCGCGGAGATAGGGGACATAACAGCGATAGCCGTGCCCCACCAGGTCCGGCACAACCTCGGCATAGGAACCCGTCGGGCTGTACGGCCACCCGTGGAGCAGGACCACGGGAGTTCCGTCAACCGGGCCGGCGACGTAGTAGGCGATGTCCAACACGTCCGTCCGCACCTGACGCACCGCTCCCAGCCCCGCCACGGGCGGCGCGGTAGCGGCAGACGTCGAGGACACGGAGGGCGAGGGCACGGCAGGGGAAGACGCCGGTATCGGAGCGGCCGACGACCCGAGCGAGGCCGTGGCGGCTGACGGAGAGGCGAAGTCGCCGAGGAAGGAGGGTGCGGCGGACACAGCCACCACCGACTGCCCACGGCTCGCTTCACTGGTCATATGCGGGTCCACCTTGGGGGCGCGGGGGGTTGGGGGGAGGGGAGGGAGGGGGGAGGGCCCCCTACAGGCCGAAGTCCAGGGCCAGGCAGGAGAAGCGGGTCCAGGAGCCCTCTGGGTGGTACGTGCTGGGCTCGCGGTTCTCCGTCGCGGCCTGCTCCGTGACCATGTCCTCGTACGGGATGCGTTCGGGGAGTGTGCCGAATCGTGCGTGCCGAGCCGTGTCCGCGCTGTCCCTCGCGCTGTCGGTGTACGTCATCGACGCTCGCTCCTCTCGTGGCGGGCCGAGCCCCATCTCCGCCCTGTGTCTCAAGCCTGCGCCTCTCATCGTCACCAGTCAAGACGGTGACGCTCGGTTGGTGAGTACGGCGGGGCGCGAGCGGGACGACGGTGGGTGGGCGCGTGTCGTCAGGGCGCCGCTGGAGTGTCGTCGGGATGTCGTCGATCCGTTCGCGTCCGGCGGATCGGGCCCCGTCGCAGGTGGTCCGCGTCCATGGCCGCCTGGGACTCCGCGTAGCCCGCGTCGAGCGCCCCCGCTGTGACGCGCCGCAGGGGACCGAACGAGGTGTGCGCGCCGCTGCCGGCGACACCCCTCCGGTCGGCGCCGGATCACGTCGCGGCGACAGCCGACGCCGCTGCCGGTGTTCCGGCCAGCGATGCGGCGACGGCGCCGGTGTCCAGCCCCACGGCCCTGCTGAAGGTGCGTCTGCTGAGCAGGCGAGGTTCTCTGTCCGTGGACACGCGTGGTTCTCCGTCCGCCGTGCCGTCCACGCCCGCGTCCCGTGACGTTCCCCCGGGCCGCGCGGCGTTATGACGCCTTGTCAGGTGGCTGCGGGTCGAGCGTGCGACGGTTCTGGAACGCGCTGTGTCACCAGTCAGGCGAGTGGCGAACGGTAGGGGTGGGGTGGCGTGGCGGTGCCGGCCCTGGTCGGCGGGCACACGCCCACGGTCGGCGCGTCGTGACCGAAGGCGCGCCGTTCGGCCTCGCTGGCAGGTCAGAGCAGGGTAGGGCGTGGAGCCTTCCCCGGTGCGGGCGGCGCGAAGCGGTCGCAGGTCGCGCCCCCGCCCCGCCCAGCCGACGGCATCCGGTCCGCCCCGTTGGGGCAGGCCGCGTCCGGCGAGGGTGGCCCCGCGCCTCCCGGCCGCCGCCCCTTTCCGTCGGCCTGTTCTCTCGCTGGCGCCCCACATCCCCACACCCCCACATCCCCACACCCCCACACCCCCACGCGCCCCACACTCCCCGCACCGCGCGAGAACGGTCAATCCGGGGTGTATCCAGCGGAATGACGCCCGCCGCCCCTGGCTTGAATCCGCCTTCCACTTTCATTGAATATGCAAGCAAAGTTCTCTTCCGGGGGCGGCGCCGCCGTCCCGTCGGCAGCGTCCGCGTGCCGACACCACGACCCAAAGGTGGAGACATGTCGACAAGGCTCACCAGGTGTGCGGCGGTAGCAAGTGGCGTGGTCGCCAGTGGCCTGCTCGTTCTCGGGGCCGGGGGCGCTCCCGCCGGCGCGGCTCAGCTCCCCGCCGCCGGTACGGCCCAACTTCCGGGTGTCACCTTCTACACCGGCACGCACGCCACCGGAACGGCGATGGCGGCCGACCTCGACACGGTCGGGGCGTGCCACGAACTGCCCGCGTCCGCCCGTTCCTTCCGCTCCATCGCGGAGCGGGGCGTGGAGGTCTACTTCAACGCCGACTGCCGCCCCGGCGCCCCCGGCGGGAGCGGCGACCTGACCTACGTGGTGGGAACCCTGGGCACCGGCGACTTCCCGTACGCCGCCGTGAGCTACCGCGTCCGCGCGAACTAGCCGCCCCCACCCCGCCGAGGCCGCCGGTCGAGGTGGCGGTACCGGCCGGCGGCTAGCCGTACCGGTCGGCGCGGCCTCGGTCCGGCCGACGGAGAGCCGTACGGGTCAGTCGGAGGAGGGCGCGGCCCAGGTCAGCGGGGGGTCGCGGCGGGGCTGGCCTTCTTGCGCGCGCGGTAGGCGGCGGCCTTGATCTTGTTGCCGCAGGACTCCATGCCGCACCAGTGCCGCCGCATGCCCCGCGAGCGGTCGACGTAGACGCGGGTGCACTCGGGGTTGCCGCACTCCTTGAGCAGCGGTACCTCCGGCCCGCTCAACAGCTCCACGGCCAGGCGGGCCACGGTGGACAGCGCCTCCCGCGAGGTGGCCGTGGTCCGCCTCCCGACCCGGGTGAGCTGCGGGGCGGCGGCGGGCTCGCGCGCGGCCTCGTTGAGCACCTCAAGGGCCCGGTCGCCGAAGGGCTGACCGAGGCGGCGGGCGGTGACCAGCTCGTACACCGCCTCCCGCACGGCCCGCGCGCGCTCGACGTCGGCGGGTCCGCCGCGCGCCACGTGGTCCACGATCCCCGACTCCACGAACCACGCGTCCAGTCGTTCCGGCGTGGCGAACATCTCGAAGCGCAGCGACCGCCGGGCCCGCAGCGTCGCGGCGAAGTCGAGGGCGGGGTGGCCGCAGACGAAGACGTGGTCGAGGTTCACGCGCACCATTGTGATGGGCGATTATCGGCACGGCCAAGTTCCCCGTCACACCCACCCCGCCCGGGCGCGACCCGCCACCGTACGCACCCTGACCCCGGCCACCCGACCCGCCGCCGTACGGGCCCCGCCGCACCCCGACCCGCCGCCGTACGGGCCCCGCCGCACCCCGGCCCGCCGCCGTACGCACCCGCTCCGGCACCTGACCCGCCGTTCTACGCGTCTCACTCCGGCCACCCGACCCGCCGCCGTACGCGTCCCACCGCACCCCGGCTCGTCGCCGTGCGCACCCCGCCCCGGCTTGGACTCGCCGTTGTACGCGTCCCGGCCCGGCGCGGGACGCGCCGCCGCGCGAACCAGCCGTCGACGCGTCCCACGTCTGCCGCACGCGCCACGCGCCACCCGGCACGCGCCACCCGTCGCGCGTCCCACCCCACCCCGCCCCTCCGCGCCGTAGGCGCTCGGACCCCGACCCCGACCGGGCCCCGGCCGTACAGCACCTCGCCGCCCCGCCGCCCGCCCCACCCCGCCCCGGTTGTCCGGCCGGTGCGCGCCGGGCGGACAGCCGGGTTACGCCGGTTGCTGGCGCCACTCGCGTACCAGCAGGTAGCCCAGGTAGCAGCCGCCCACGGCCATCGTGTAGATGCCCACCGGCAGGTCGTCGAAGAGCGGCAGTTGCTGCGCGGCCAGGTCGGCGGCGACCAGCAGCAGGGCGCCGAGCAGGGTGGACACCACCAGTTGCGGGCCGGTGGTGCGGGTGATCCGCTTGGCGATCTGGGGGGCGGTGAGGGAGATGAACGCGATGGGGCCCGCGACGCTGACGGCGCCCGCCGACAGCACGATGGACAGCAGCACCGCGCCCGTCTTCGTCCGTGCGGGGCTGGCGCCGAGACCGGTGGAGAGGTCGTCGCCCATCTCCCCGACGGCCAACGGCCGGGCCAGCAGCGCGGCCAGCGGGAGGCAGCAGAGCAGGACGGCCCAGATGATCGTGGCGTCGTCCCACGAGCGGGCGGCGAGGCTGCCGTTGACGTACGCGGTCAGGGCGCTGGCCTTGTCCCGCTCCACGGCGTACACGACGTACTGGGTGATGGCCGTGGCCATGGCCGCCACGCCGATGCCCGCGACGACCAGGCGTCCGGGGCTGCGGAAGCCGGTGCCGGTCGAGACGTAGACCAGGCCCATCGCCAGCAGGGCCCCGAGCAGGGCGCCCACCGACGCCGGCAGGACGTCGGGCAGGAACAGGGCGACGGTCGCCGCGCCCGCGCCGGCGCCCGCCCCGAGTCCGATGACGTCGGGGCTGCCCAGCGGGTTGCGGGTGACGGACTGGAAGAGCGCGCCGGACAGGCCGAAGGCGGCGCCGGTGGCGATGGCGACGGACAGGCGCGGGCCGCGCAGCCGGTCGAACACGAACGCGTCCTTGCCCGTCGCTCGGCCCAGCACCGCGTCCGGCAGGTCGGGCACGGCGATGCCCAGGCGGCCCATGGACAGCGTCGCGACCGCGACCGCGCCCAGCAGTACCACCGTCAACAGACCGGCCACCAGGGCGGAGACGTGTACGGGCACGGCGATCCGACGGCCGACGCGCAGCGTGCGACGTCGCGGCGCGGACCGTCGCGACAGCGAGGGGGCGGTCGTCATCACACCCCCCTCATCCGACGTACGGCGATCAGCAGCGCGGGAGCCCCGACGCAGGCGGTGACGACGCCCACCATGAGCTCCTGCGGGCGCAGCAGCACCCGGCCGATGACGTCGGCGATCAGCAGCAGCGACGGGCCGGCCAGTGCCGAGAAGGCGAGCTGGAGCCGGAAGTCCGCGCCCACCAGGACGCGGACCAGGTGCGGGACGGCGAGCCCGACGAACGCGATGGGCCCCACCGCGGCCGTGGCCGCCGCGCTCAGCAGCGTCGCCGCGAGCAGGCCGGCGCCCTTGATCCGGGCCGGGCTGATGCCCAGGGAGGTGGCCTTGTCGTCGCCCATGGCCATGGCGTTCAGGCTCGGGCCGAGCAGCAGCGCGACCGCCAGGCCCAGCGCGGCGAAGGGCAGCACCGACCAGAACACGTCCCAGCCGCGCCCGCCCAGCGCCCCCACCACCCAGTAGCGGTAGGTGTCGAAGACCTTGGGCCGGGAGAGCGTGACGGCCTGGATGAACGCGGCCAGCACGGCGGAGAGCACCGCGCCCGCCAGCACCAGGCGGACCGGGTTCGTCCGGCCGCCCGAGGTGCCGATGACGTACACCGCGAACCCCGCCAGCAGGGCGCCGGGCAGCGCCCACCACATGGTCTCGCGCTGTCCGGAGGCGCCGAGGTAGGCGGTGGCCGCCACGATGCTCGCGGAGGCGCCCGCGTTGATGCCGAGGAGTCCGGGTTCGGCCAGCGGGTTGCGGGTGACGCCCTGCATGAGGGTGCCCGCGACGGCCAGACAGACGCCGGCCAGGACGCCGAGGGCGGTGCGCGGGTAGCGGCTTTCGACGACGGTACGCAGATAGCCGTCGCCGCCTCCGGTGAGCACGTCCAGGACGTCGGCGGCGGCGGTCGGCTTGCTGCCGTACATCACGCTGGCGAACAGGGCGACGCCCAGCAGGAGCAGGCACCCGACGAGGGCGAGGGAGAGCCCGGCAGGGCCCCGGCGACGAACGCCGGGGCCCTGCCGGGCCGTGGAGACCGATGTCACGCCACAGGCCCCGCGGCTACTTGCCGGACTTGGCGACGGCCGCGTCGATCATGGGCAGGTACCGCTCGATGCTGTACGGCACCGTCAGCGGGTTGAGCATCGAGGAGGCGGTCACGAAGGACTGGTCCTTGCTGGAGACCAGCGCGCCCTTCTTGACCGCGGGGATCGCGGCGTACAGCGGCTGCGCCTCGATCTCCTTGCGACTCTTGTCGTCCATGTAGAAGGTGAACGCGATGTCGCTCTTGCCGAGCTTGTCGGCGTTCTCCAGGCCGATCAGCGCGGAGTCGGTGCCCTCGGTCTCCTTGAAGGTGTTGACGACCGGGTCGACCTTCAGGCCCAGCTTGGAGACCATCTTCACGCGCTGCTCCTCGGGCTTGAAGACGCCGAGGGTGCCGGGGCCGGTGTTGTAGATGTAGGAGAACGTGACGTTCTTGTACTGCGGGCGCTTCGCGGCGGCCTCGGCGAGCCGCTTGTCGATCTCGGCCGTCAGTTCCTTGGCCTTCTTCGGCTGGCCGAGCGCCTTGGCGATCAGGTCGATCTGCTGGTCCCAGTTGGTGCTCCACGCCTTGTCCGGGTAGGCGACCGTGGGGGCGATGTCCTTGAGGATGTCGTACTGCTTCTGCGTGACGCCCGACCACGGGGCGAGGATCACGTCGGGCTCCAGCTCGGTGATGGCCTCGATGTCGAGTTCCTCACCGCCGGTGAACTGCTGGGGCAGCTTCTTGCCCGCCTTGGTCACCGCCTCGTGGATCCACGGCAGGTAGCCCGTCTTGTCGCTGCCCCACTCGTACTTCTCCACGCCCACCGGCACGTTGCCGAGCGCGATGGCCGTCTCCGCGGAGCCCTGCCCCAGCGTCACCACGCGCTGGGGCTTGTCCTTGATCTCGGCCGTGCCCAGCGCGCTCTTGATCGTGACGGGGAACGCCCCGGCCTCGGCCGGCGCCCCCGCGTTCGCCTTCGTGTCCTTCTTGTCGTCCTTGTCGTCCGAGCCGCAGCCCGTCACCAACAGGGTGAGCGATACGGCCCCGGCCGCGGCCACGGCGGCCCGACGACGCAGGGGGGTCAGCAGAAAGGACATGCGGGGATCCTCGTTCTCGAACACCAGGTACCGGAGCCCGCCCCCACGCCGCCCACCCCAGGGTCGTGTTTCGGCCTGGGAAGACGAGCACGCCGGCGGACAACCAGCGAAGATTTTAGGTGAGCCTAACCTACGTATGCCCGACACGACATGGCACCCGTCACCCCCCACGGCCCCGCCCCGCCCCCGCGACGTGCCCGAGAGGCCCGGGAATGCCGGTTTGGCGTCGGAACCTCTTTGGCCGATAAGGGCGTTGCGGCGGGGCGGGGGAGTGTTGCCCGGGCGGGGCGCGGGGGGTGCGGGAGGCATCGGCGCTCCCGGCCTCCCCGCACGCCACCGCACCCCGCCCCTCTCGCCGTGGAGGCGGGGGAGCGGGGTGCGGGGTGCGGGGTGGTGGTGCTGGGGGAGGGGAGAGGTCTCAGATGTCCCGGAAGATCTCGATCTGGGCGCCGATGGAGTTCAGTCGCTCCGCCAGGTCCTCGTAACCCCGGTTGATGACGTAGACGTTACGCAGCACCGAGGTGCCCTCGGCCGCCATCATGGCGAGCAGGACGACCACCGCGGGGCGCAGGGCGGGCGGGCACATCATCTCGGCGGAGCGCCACCGGGTGGGGCCTTCCACCAGCACGCGGTGCGGGTCGAGGAGTTGGACGCTGGCGCCGAGGCGGGTCAGGTCGGTCAGGTAGATGGCGCGGTTGTCGTAGACCCAGTCGTGGATGAGGGTCGAGCCCTGCGCGCTGGCGGCGATGGCCGCGAAGAAGGGCACGTTGTCGATGTTGATGCCGGGGAACGGCATCGGGTGGATCTTGTCCAGGGGCGCGCTGAGCTTGGAGGGGCGCACCGTCAGGTCGATCAGGCGGGTGCGGCCGTTGTCCGCCGGGTACTCCGCGCCGCGCTCGTGGTCCAGGCCCATCTCCTCCAGGACCGCGAGTTCGATCTCCAGGAACTCCACCGGCACCCGGCGGATGGTCAGCTCGGACTGGGTCACCACGGCCGCCGCGAGCAGGCTCATCGCCTCGACCGGGTCCTCGGACGGCGCGTAGTCCACGTCGCGGTCGATGTGCGCGAGGCCGTGCACGGTCAGCGTCGTGGTGCCGATGCCCTCCACGCGTACGCCCAACTGCTCCAGGAAGAAGCACAGGTCCTGGACCATGTAGTTGGAGCTGGCGTTGCGGATGACGGTGACGCCCTCGTGCCGGGCGGCGGCCAGCAGCGCGTTCTCGGTCACCGTGTCGCCGCGCTCGGTCAGCACGATGGCGCGGGTGGGGGAGACCTCACGGTTGACGTCGGCGTGGTAGGTGCCCTCGGTCGCGGTGATCTCCAGACCGAAGTGCCGCAGCGCCGTCATGTGCGGCTGGACGGTGCGGGTGCCCAGGTCGCAGCCGCCCGCGTAGGGAAGGCGGAACCGGTCCATGCGGTGCAGCAGCGGGCCCAGGAACATGATGACGCTGCGGGTGCGGCGGGCGGCGTCGGTGTCCATCGCGGCCAGGTCGAGTTCGGCCGGCGGCACGATCTCCAGGTCGTTGCCGTCGTTGATCCAGCGGGTGCGTACGCCGATGCTGCCGAGCACCTCCAGGATGCGGTAGACCTCCTCGATCCTGGCCACCCGACGCAGCGTGGTGCGGCCGGCGTTGAGCAGGGAGGCGCACAGCAGGGCCACGCACGCGTTCTTGCTCGTCTTGACGTCGATCGCGCCGGAGAGCTGGCGGCCTCCGACGACGCGGAGGTGCATCGGCCCCGCGTAGCCGAGGGACACGATCTCGCTGTCCAGGGCCTCACCGATGCGAGCGATCATCTCAAGGCTGATGTTCTGGTTTCCCCGTTCGATGCGATTGACAGCGCTCTGGCTGGTGCCGAGCGCCTCCGCGAGCTCCGTCTGGGTCCAGCCACGGTGCTGACGGGCGTCGCGAATGAGCTTCCCGATACGGGCGAGGTAGGCATCTGTCATGAGATCGACTTTATCTCAGATATGAGATGCGCTCCCGTTGGGGCGGTGTGCGGTGCGCCGTGTGAGGCGCGGGCCCGGCGCGCGGCACGACGGCCCCCACAGGCACCGTGACACGCGGGGCCGGGGCTCGCCACCGGTGCGCGTCCCTCCCTGGGCCGATCGGGGGAGGGGCCTCATGCCGATGGCGTACGCGACCGGTGGCCCGGGCCTGCCGGCGCCGCGCACACGGTGGGTCGAGCAATGAATTGCCAACGGACTGTCATTGTTGCGCCGCTCGGGTGCCTCCTACGGTGCAGGTGGCTGGAACGCACACGCCACGTACAGGCGCATCGCTGTCCGAACGGCGGTGGGCCGCCACATGTCCCCCAGGTCGCCCGCACTTCCCGAAAGAGGTCTCACCATGCGCGATTCCCTTGCCCGTCGTGCGCGATCCGTCGTCACCCGCCGCCCGCGGCGGACGCTGGGTGCGGCGATCGGTGCGGGCGCGGTGTTGTTCGGCGTGCTCGCGGTGCCCAGCGCCGGCGCCGCCGACGAGGACAGCTCGCCAAAGACCGCGGTGTCGGCGCGCTTTCCCGCCAGTCCGCGCGCCGGTCA
Source organism: Streptomyces sp. NPDC057702 (assembly GCF_042799315.1). Taxonomy (NCBI): domain Bacteria; kingdom Bacillati; phylum Actinomycetota; class Actinomycetes; order Kitasatosporales; family Streptomycetaceae; genus Streptomyces; species Streptomyces sp. NPDC057702. The sequence goes on from NZ_JBHVJC010000006.1 coordinate 260,564, forward strand.
GGCGGCTCCCGCGTCGGAGGAGATCTCCACGGTCCGTGTCACCCGTAACGAGGTCCCCGTCAAGCCGGGCAGCAGGACCAGGGTCACCGTCACCGTGGACTCGCCCGAGGCCGGCCACATCTGGGTGTACCTGGACCGCGTCCACGTCGGCGACATGGGCCCGCAGTGGGCCAACGGCCCGCACCCGGGCCTGACCGCCAAGCCCGACAAGAAGTGCGTGTCCTTCACCGACCCGAAGAACATCGGCATCGGCACCGGTTTCAAGTGTCCGACACCCAAGGGCCACTCGAAGGTCGTCTTCACCGCCAAGGTCCCCAGGAACCTGCCCTCGGGCTCCGTGGCGTTCTTCGACGCCTACCACCAGGTCGGCTCGTCCATGTGGAACGCCGGCTCCTTCTCGGGCGGCTTCGGCGTCAAGTAGCCCCCCGGCCGCGGCGCCCCCGGCCCCCCTCCGCCGTCCCACCCACGTGCTCCACCCGGCTCCCCCGGTACGCGTCCCGGCCGTGCCCCGCGTCAGGTGACGCGGCCCCCAGCCCGGCGCGGACGGACTTCCGCTCGCGAGCCCCCCTCGCGTCCGTCCGCGCCGGATCCGGCCCCCCCCGACGGTGGCCCGCCGACAGGCGGCCCACTCAGTCGCGTACCAGCACCGCCACGTCGTAGCGCTCACGCACGGCGCGCGGGGTGTCGCCCGCCCGCGTCGCGGCGTCCGCCCGCATGCGCTCCAGGCCCGCCGCGAACTCCGCCGGCGAGAGCCGGGTGAACTTCGACTGGGGCTGGTCGCTCAGCCGCACCGCGTACGCGCCCAGGCTCGCCGCCACGGGCTGCGCGAAGGAGGTGACCGTACGAGGGGTGAAGCCGCCCCGGGCGAAGTCGGCCAGGACCTCCTCCCGCCCGGGGAAGCGATCGGCGTCGGTGGCGCGCAGCCGGGGCCAGTAGTCGTAGACCACCGCGTCCAGCTGCTCGCGGAAGGTCGTACGGATCACCACCACGCCTCCCGGGCGCAGCACGCGCGCCAGCTCCCGCGCGGCCGCGGGCCGGTCGGGCAGGTGGTGGACGACGCGGGAGAGCAGTGCGATGTCGAACGTTCCGCCGACCAGGGGCAGTCGTTCGGCGGTGCCGGCGACGAACCGGGCGCCGCCGGCCGTCGGCAGCCGTCGGGCCTCGTCGAGCATGGCCAGCGACGGTTCGACGCCCACCACGCGCGACGCGGGCTGGTACTGGTCGAGCGCCGCGCAGAACATGCCCGTGCCCGCTCCGACGTCGAGCCAGGCCGGTTCGGGGCGGGGTGCGAACGAGCTGACGAACCGCGCCCACGCCCGGAGTGAGGAGCGCGGCATCGCGTTGCCGCCGTGGTAGACGCCCGCCAGGCGCGCGTCGTCGTGGACCCGGGTCATCGGGCGATCCTCGCCGGCCGGTCACACGGTGACAAGAGCGCCCCCGCCGCGCCGGCCCCGGGCGGCCGGCCCGCGAACCGGGCGGCTCACCCGACACCGCGCGACGGCGCGGGGGAGCCGGGCGGGCCGCGCGGAGGGCGCCCGCGCGGTGCCCGACCCGGCGGAGCCGAGCGCGCCTCGCCTCGACGGTCGGGGGGCGACTCCCGCTTGCGTCGGGCGGGCGGTAAATGACCTGCCGCCCGTGCGGTGTTTTGCGATGATGCCGCCATGCGAGCGCCCAGGATGCATGCCGACGAGGTCGACACCGATGTCACGCTGGTACGCCGCCTGGTCGCCGGGCAGTTCCCCCAGTGGGCCGGGCTCCCCGTCTCCCTGGTCGACTCCTACGGCACCGACCACGCCGTCTACCGCCTCGGCGACCACCTGTCCGTACGCCTTCCGCGCGTCAGCGAGGCCACCCGGCAGGCGGCGCGCGAGGCGCGGTGGCTGCCCGTGTTCGCGCCCGCCCTGCCGCTGGCGGTCCCGGTCCAGGTCGCGGCGGGCGCCCCCGGCGAGGGCTATCCGTACGCCTGGTCGGTGTACGCGTGGCTGCCGGGCGCCGACGCCAACGGCACGCTGGCCAACCTTGAGCGGGCGGCCCTGGACCTGGCCGCGTTCGTCACCGCGCTGCGCCGGGTGGACACCACCGGCGCGCACCCGCGCTCGCACGGCAGCCGGGGCGCGCCGCTGGCCGAGCTCGACGAGCAGGTGCGCCGCTCGATCGCCCAGCTCGGCGACCGTGTCGACGGTGCGGCGGCGCTCGCCTCGTGGCAGGAGTCGTTGGAGGCTCCGGCCTGGGCCGGCCCGGAAGTCTGGCTCCACGGCGACCTGCTGCCCGGCAACCTGCTCGTGGTCGACGGGCACCTGTCGGCCGTCATCGACTTCGGCTGCCTGGGCGTCGGCGACCCCGCCTGCGACCTGCAACCCGCGTGGAACGTCTTCGCCGGCGCCAGCCGCGCGGCGTTCCGGGCCGCACTCGACGTCGACGAGGCGTCCTGGCTGCGGGGGCGTGGTTGGGCCCTCTATCAGGCGGTGTCGGCCCTTCCGTACTACTGGGACACCAACCCCGGCATGATCCGACAGGCCACGCACGCGCTCACGCAGGTCCTGGCCGACGGCCCCACCACACGCTGACGCCTGGCCGGCCCCCGTGCCCGGCTCCGCCCCGCGCCCACCGCGAGGCCGGGCGGTCGACCAGGCCCGCGCCCACCGAGGCCGGGCGGCCGGCCAACTCCGCGCCATCGCCGGGCCACGCCGCGCCGAACGGTCGGCCACGGTCATGGCGGCCACCAGTCGTCGGCCGCCCGCCTCCCCGGCCCGCCCCGGCCCCACTCGACCCGGCCCGGCCCTGCCCGACCCCACTCGACCTGGCCCGAACCGGCCTGGCCCCGCCCCGACCGGGCCCGCCCCGGTCGCGTCACCATGCCGGTCGGTCCCCGGAACCCCGACCGCGCCTCGGGGTGTCGGGAGGAGCGCGGGCCCGTCCGGGCCCGGTGTGGGGAAGGCGTGGGGAGGGGACCCGGTGGACCGGTGGCGGGGCGCTGCGCAGCACCCGGGTGAGGCGGGACACGGGGAGCCAGCGCATGACCGTTCGGCAGCGATGTACTAGAGTTATCTCGACATCGAGATATCTGCCAAGAAGGCGTACCGCTGTCGCGCTAGTGAGGTGTACCTAAGTTAGGCATACCTTAGCGGATCGGCAAGGTCCCGGGGCGGCAGGATGCGGTGGTACGCGCGAATTCATGCATGAAGGAGACTGTCGTGTCGGCGAACAGCTTCGACGCCCGCAGCACGCTGCGCGTGGGCGACGAGTCGTACGAGATCTTCAAGCTGGACAAGGTCGAGGGCTCCGCCCGCCTGCCCTACAGCCTGAAGGTGCTGCTGGAGAACCTGCTCCGTACCGAGGACGGCGCGAACATCACCGCCGACCACATCCGCGCGGTCGGCGGCTGGGACTCGCAGGCGCAGCCGAGCCAGGAGATCCAGTTCACCCCGGCCCGCGTGATCATGCAGGACTTCACCGGTGTGCCCTGCGTCGTGGACCTCGCCACCATGCGTGAGGCCGTCAAGGAGCTGGGCGGTGACCCGGCGAAGATCAACCCGCTGGCCCCCGCCGAGCTGGTCATCGACCACTCCGTCATCGCCGACAAGTTCGGCACCCACGACGCGTTCGCGCAGAACGTCGAGCTGGAGTACGGCCGCAACCGCGAGCGCTACCAGTTCCTGCGCTGGGGCCAGACCGCGTTCGACGAGTTCAAGGTCGTCCCGCCGGGCACCGGCATCGTGCACCAGGTCAACATCGAGCACCTGGCCCGTACCGTGATGGTCCGCAACGGCCAGGCCTACCCCGACACCCTCGTCGGCACCGACTCGCACACCACGATGGTCAACGGCCTGGGCGTGCTGGGCTGGGGTGTCGGCGGCATCGAGGCCGAGGCCGCGATGCTCGGCCAGCCGGTCTCCATGCTCATCCCGCGCGTCGTCGGCTTCAAGCTCACCGGCGAGCTCAAGCCCGGCACCACCGCCACCGACCTCGTGCTCACCATCACCGAGATGCTGCGCAAGCACGGCGTGGTCGGCAAGTTCGTGGAGTTCTACGGCGAGGGCGTCGCCGCCACCTCGCTGGCCAACCGCGCCACCATCGGCAACATGTCGCCGGAGTTCGGCTCCACCGCCGCGATCTTCCCGATCGACGCCGAGACGATCAACTACCTGAAGCTGACGGGCCGTCCCGCGCAGCAGCTCGCGCTGGTCGAGGCGTACGCCAAGGAGCAGGGCCTGTGGCTGGACCCGGCCGCCGAGCCGGACTACTCCGAGAAGCTCGAACTGGACCTGGCCACGGTCGTCCCCTCCATCGCCGGCCCCAAGCGCCCGCAGGACCGCATCGTGCTGGCGGCCTCCGCCCAGCAGTTCGCGCAGGACGTGCGCAACTACGTCAGCGACGACGAGGAGGCGGGCAAGGAGTCCTTCCCGGCCTCCGACGCCCCGGCCGCCACCAACGGCGTGCCCACCCGACCCACCACCGTCACCGCTCCTGACGGTTCGACGTACGAGATCGACCACGGCGCGGTCACCGTCGCCGCCATCACCTCGTGCACCAACACCTCCAACCCCTACGTCATGGTCGCCGCCGCCCTGGTGGCCAAGAAGGCCGTGGAGAAGGGCCTGACCCGCAAGCCGTGGGTCAAGACCACCCTGGCCCCGGGGTCCAAGGTCGTCACCGACTACTTCGACAAGGCGGGCCTGACGCCCTACCTCGACAAGGTCGGCTTCAACCTGGTCGGCTACGGCTGCACCACCTGCATCGGCAACTCCGGCCCACTGCCCGACGAGGTCTCCAAGGCCGTCAACGAGAACGACCTGGCGGTCACCTCCGTCCTCTCCGGCAACCGGAACTTCGAGGGCCGGATCAACCCCGACGTCAAGATGAACTACCTGGCCTCCCCGCCGCTGGTCGTCGCCTACGCGCTGGCCGGCTCCATGAAGGTGGACATCACCAAGGAGGCGCTGGGCACCGACACCGAGGGCAAGCCGGTCTACCTCGCGGACATCTGGCCCAGCGAGGCCGAGGTCAACGACGTGGTGGCCAACGCCATCGGCGAGGACATGTTCAACAAGTCCTACAGCGACGTCTTCGCGGGCGACGCCCAGTGGCAGGCGCTGCCGATCCCCACCGGCAACACCTTCGAGTGGGACGCGGAGTCCACCTACGTCCGCAAGCCCCCCTACTTCGAGGGCATGGCCATGGACCCCTCGCCGGTCACGGACATCGCCGGCGCGCGTGTCCTGGCCAAGCTGGGCGACTCGGTCACCACCGACCACATCTCGCCGGCCGGCGCCATCAAGGCCGACACCCCGGCGGGCAAGTACCTGACCGAGCACGGCGTCGAGCGGCGCGACTTCAACTCCTACGGCTCGCGCCGTGGCAACCACGAGGTCATGATCCGCGGCACCTTCGCCAACATCCGGCTGCGCAACCAGATCGCGCCCGGCACCGAGGGCGGCTTCACCCGCGACTTCACCGTCGCGGACGGCCCGGTCTCCTTCATCTACGACGCGTCGCAGAACTACCAGGCCGCCGGCATCCCGCTGGTCGTCCTGGCCGGCAAGGAGTACGGCTCCGGCTCCTCCCGCGACTGGGCCGCCAAGGGCACCGCGCTGCTCGGCGTCAAGGCCGTCATCGCCGAGTCCTACGAGCGCATCCACCGCTCGAACCTGATCGGCATGGGCGTCCTCCCGCTCCAGTTCCCCGAGGGCGCCACGGCCGAGAGCCTCGGCCTCACCGGCGAGGAGACCTTCTCCATCTCCGGCGTGACCGCCCTGAACGACGGCAGCACGCCGCGCACCGTCAAGGTCACCACCGACGGGGGCGTGGAGTTCGACGCGGTCGTGCGCATCGACACCCCCGGCGAGGCGGACTACTACCGCAACGGCGGCATCATGCAGTACGTCCTGCGGTCGCTGATCCGCAAGTAAGCACCACACCGAGCGCGCCGGAACCGGAATTTCCCGGTTCCGGCCCGTCGAATGGTCTGGACTTAGCGCGGACGGCCGCGGAAATCCGGCACTGCCGGGCACGGATTTCCGGCCGATCCGCGCCGGCAGGAATATCGGCGCGGAACCGACCAAACCGGTTCGGGCCAACAGAAGCGGGGCCCCAAAACCCCGGGCATGGGCCCCCCAGCCGCGGGGGGGGGGGGCCCCCCCCCGGCGGGCGGAGCCCCGCGGGGCGTGGCCCAACGGGCACCCG
>NZ_JBHVJC010000006.1:266756-268426 GCF_042799315.1 Streptomyces sp. NPDC057702
GGCCTTTTTTCGGGGCGTCCACCCCAACACCGGGTTCGGCCCAAACCCCCGGGGCCCCCTCCCCCCGGGCTGGCGGCCCCGCTTCCGTCTGTGCGGCGAGACCGCCGAAGGGCTCGCGAGGCACGGCGAGTCTGCCCGATCGGGCAAGCGTGGCGATGCTACGGCGAACGGCGAGGACGCGGCCCGTGGGGGTGCCGCTGGGGCCCGAGTGCCGGGCGCGTAAAGCGCGTTCAGGTGCGAGGACACCGCACCCGCCGCACGAGCCCACGCCCTATGTCGCGAGGTCTCAACTCGGGAAAGACTCCCGACGAACTCTGTTCTTAATCTTGCCCCGTGCGCGGTGAGTGGACTATACCTGTCGCACCTGATCCGCCGTCGTTCATGACAGCGGACCCGATGGCGGATGTGTGCGCCCACCTGGCACGCTCGCGCCGTCGACATCTCTGCGCACACGCAGCACTTGAATCAGCTCCACCTGGCCCGCGGTGTCGGGTCGTTCGCCATCGGCGGACGAGGTACCGGAGATCTGACACCGCCTGAGTCCTGGAGAAGGCGAGGACTTGAGATGGGATTCACCTCAGAATTCGGCCGTCGCGATCTGGTCAAACGAGCGGCGGCGATCGGGCTGATCACCGTTCCCACGATGACGGCTTTGAGTGCGTGCGCGACGGGTGGCGGCGACGACACCAAGCAGGTCGAAAAGGGCAAGAAGTCGGCGAAGAATCCGCTGGCGGTCAACGAGAGCGCGGAACTTGACGTCGTCATCTTCGACGGCGGTTTCGGCGATGAATACGCGAAGGCCGCTCAGGCTGAGTACGTGAGGGCGTATCCGGAGACTGAGGGAAAGATCAAGCATGCGGCGACGCAGAAGATTCAGGCGAAGTTGGCGCCGCGGTTCAACGGGGGGACGCCGCCGGATCTGATCGACAACTCGGGTGCGGAGCAGATGGATTTCGGGACGTTGGTCTCGAAGGATCAGCTCACTGATCTGCGGGAGTTGTTGGACGCGCCGTCGTTGGATGATCCGAGGAAGAAGGTGCGGGACACCCTGCGGGCGGGGGTGGTGGAGATGGGGCAGTTCGAGGGTGATGAGGTGTGGGTTTTGTACTACGCCTACACCATCTATGGGGTGTGGTATTCGCGGTCGTTGTTGGATAAGCATGGTTGGGAGTATCCGCGGACGTGGGATGAGATGTTGGCGTTGTGTGCGGCGGCGAAGAAGGAGGGGATCGCGGGGTGGACGTATCCGGGGAAGTATCCGTATTACCTGCCGTTTAGTCTGTATCCGTTCATCGCGAAGATCGGTGGGCGGCAGGTGTTGGACGCGATCGATAATCTGGAGCCGAACGCGTGGAAGCACGATGCGGTGTTGGCGGCGTTTGAGGCGTATCACGAGTTGCAGGCGAAGGGGTATGTGTTGAAGGGGACGCCGGGGTTGGATCATATTCAGTCCCAGGTGGCGTGGAACGAGGGGAAGGCGTTGTTCATCCCGAATGGTTCGTGGGTGGAGAACGAGACGAAGGAGACGACGCCGAAGGGTTTTGGGATGGCGGTGGGGGCGCCGTCGTCGTTGGGTTCGGGGGACGCGTTGCCGTACGGGACGATCTGGGCTTCGGGTGGGGAGCCGTTTATCGTGCCGCGTAACGCGAGGAATCCGCGGGGCGGGATGG